>JBLHID010000169.1:0-3334 GCA_047615545.1 Polaribacter sp. | reverse complement strand
CTCCTATATTCGCCGCTAACTAAACTGGGGTTTTCGCCATGTTCCGCAACCGTCATCCTGACCTTATTCGTTATGACCCCGTGCCTGGTGTCAAGTCGTTTGCGATGCTCGCGGCAATAGAGAGTGCAGCAAGAGGGATATTGATCTCAGTTTTACCAATAGCGATGTACCGAGTGTATGCGGATGCAAAACTGGTATCGGAAGTTTATTTCCTGGTTGGTTTATTATCATTTATGACCGCTTTGATTGTACCTTGGGCTAGTCGTTACATACCACGGCGGTGGCTCTACACGGGGGCAGTACTGGTTTTCATTATTGGCGCAATTATTGGTGCCCTCGCAGACACATGGGTACTGGCAATCGGCATGGCTTTTATGACCTTAGCGGTGGTCGTAATAACAATCTGTATCAACGCCTACTTCATGGATTATGTGAGTCGCTCCAAATTGAGCGAAGGTGAAACGATGCGATTGTTTTATAGTGGTGCAGCCTGGACATTGGGGCCTTTTTTAGGTGTCTGGCTCATGGGTATTTGGAAACCAGCACCATTTATAGTGTCGACATTGGCGGCCATTTTACTGTTAATCGTTTTTTGGAAATTAAGACTGGGCAATGGTAAGGCCATCCATAAAGCGAAAGCCAAACCACCGAATCCTTTCGCTTTCTTAAATAGGTTTCGCAAACAACCTAGGCTGGTAGCAGGTTGGACGTTAGCAGTGATGCGTTCTAGTGCGTGGTGGGTGTATGTGGTTTACCTACCAATCTACGCAGTAGAAAATGGTTACAGCGAACAGTTAGGTGGCATTTTGTTATCGGCATCAAACGCATTTTTATTTTTAACACCATTGATGCTAAAGGCTATGAAAGGCTATGTGCGCAGAGCGGTCATGCTAGGTTTTGGTGGTAGTGCAGTTTTGTTTTGGTTGTCGTCACTCGAAATAGCAGGCTCACCGTTTGCCATTGGCTCACTAGTATTTGCCTCACTGTTTTTGATATTACTCGACATGTGTGGCGGTCTGCCCTTCCTGATGGCGGTACGGCCATCTGAACGAACTGAAATGTCGGCGGTGTATTCTACCTATCGCGATGTGTCGGGCGTTATTACACCCGGTACTGCGAGCCTACTATTAATCGTCGCCCCCTTGCAGGCAATGTTCAGTTTAACGGCAGTTGGTTTGTTTGGCTGTGCGTATCTGGCGACAAAATTGCATCCTCGTCTGGGGAACAAACGATTGGCTCCGGTTTATGTTGAGTTCGTGCTTGAGCCGGAGGAATAGTGCTCGATTAAAATGGTTTTGACTTCACCGCAACATTACATCCAGCTGATTGACTATCTCAACCCAATCCGCATCTTCGTCTAACGCCTGTTTTAAAAAAGAGGCCTGTGAAGTAGTCCAGAAGCCTGCTTTGTGCAATTCTTTATTACCTAGCAGCAGGCCATTTTTATCTATGAAGTTATTGATACCTTGTTCCGAGCTATCTAGCCCTAATTGTTCAAATAATGAAACTATAGAATGGATAGGTGTTTCCATGATTTCTCCCTAATATAATAGAGTGCTTGATTGAGAGTTTCGGTTTAGGTATTTAAACTATAACAGGGCTGACCATTACCCCTTTTAACTATTTCCAACCATGAACCCAATGACTATCATCTTTTAAATCATGCCAATTAATTGGAATAGCACGTTTTGACATAACCGCTTCTATGCAACACGAGACGACTACGTCCTCTTCATCGAATTGAATTTCAGATACTACGAAGTGTCTTTCCCTATTCGCAGGTGTCAAAGTCGTCCACTTACTATGGAGTAATTTTTTAGGATTAATTTTATTCATTAGAACTCGATTAGAACATTAATTTTGACATATAAAAATTTGCTAGTGAACCTCAAGTACGGATTCAACTTTTGACTGGATTTTTTGTGCTAGTAAAGACTCGCGTCTGAACACATAAATACCTGACCCAATGATAATCGAAATACCCAGCCAGGTAATAGCGTCTGGAAAGTCATCGAAAAAGACATAGCCCAATAATGTAGCACCGATAATTTCAACATATTGAAATGGGGCAAGCGTTCCAACGGGTGCAAGTCGAAAAGCATTGGTGACGAATAGATGCGCGACGGTGGCGATTAAGCCAAGGCATGCAAGCAGAAGCCATTCGGATTTTGACGGCCAAACCGCAGTGATGACCTGAACCTGAGCTTCGGTACCATACATCAGGGCTGCAGTCATCACGATAAAACCAAAAACGCCAGCGAAGAATTGCAATCGGATCGGATCTTCCTTTTCGACTAACTTACGCGTCAACAGTATATAGAAAGAAAAACAGACCGCTGCACCAACGGGGAGCAGAACAGGCCAACCAACTACGGCAAAGCTGGGTCGAATGATAATCAGTGCGCCCAAAAAACCGATGCTAATTGCCGAGAAGCGACGCCATCCCACTTTTTCACCCAGAAAAACAGCTGACATCAATGTCACTAAAAGCGGTTCGATAAAAAATATCGATATAGCATCTGCTATCGGTAAATACTTTAATCCACTAAAAAAGAATAGCGTGGCGAAAGCAATAAAAGCACCCCGGAGTGCGTGTAAGTAAAGTGCTTTAGTGAACCAAGGGCCACTGGTGCGCAATAATAACGGTGCCATGAATATTATTTGGAAAAAGAACCTGCTCCAAGTCACTTGTCCCGCCGCGATACTACCTGACAACCACTTGGCAATAGCATCAATACCAGGCAAAAACAGCATCGCCACTATCATCATTATCATTGCTTTGCCTGGATCGTTCCGAGATATATCGCTCCGAGATATATTATTCTGAGTCATATCTGTATTTGGCCACGTTGTAAACGTGAACAGTATACGTGCTTTTCTCCAACCAACTTTGTTTCTATTAGGGTTTCTATTTAGTTGAAATACTACTCTGGGTGTCGAGTTATTGAGCGTAAGTTCATAGCCATTTAAAAATCGCTGGCATTCCCATGTCCGAGGCAATAACAGAGTAAACTATGGCTCGGCGATTCACACAGAGATAGTGATAAGATGTCTACCGACTTTGTTACTGCGTGATTACCCAGTGTCCAACGTCTAACACACAATGATTCATAAAAGATTCAACGGCTGGAACAAATACTGATGACTGACAAACCAAAATTGTTTGTAACGCGCCCGTTGCCGTCTAGCATTACAGACAAACTCGCCGTAGATTTCCAAGTGACGCTTCGCCAGGAGGTGACTGGCCTAAAGCCTTCTGAAATATTTGAAATATTTGACGAATTCGACAGCGTGTTAACAACCTTTGGTGATGTCTTTGTCGCTTCGGATTTTA
>JBLHID010000168.1:0-3340 GCA_047615545.1 Polaribacter sp. | reverse complement strand
CATTTACGATTGCCAGCGGTTTACTCAGTATTATTTTTGCCGTTGGCATTATCGACCAGACCTCAACTCATCCGTCACTGGCGTTTTTGGTGCGCGATTGGGCTATGCCAGAATCAATCGGTTTGGCACTAATGATATTTCTTGGGTTTAACGGTGCAATTGCATTCTTTTGTATGGCGAAATCTTACTCCGTGGCACCAGCTAGCACTATCACGCCATTTGAATACACTTATATGATCTGGGCGGTCATGTTTGGATTTTTCCTATGGGGAGAAGTACCGCGTTTTACGACCTTAATTGGCGTCGCGATATTGATCACTAGCAGCTTATATATTTGGCAGCGTGAGCGAAAGCTTGCTCTCGCAAGTGAAAGCATCGCTCACAATCAACAACCTATACACCAACCCACTTGTTGATATTGACTGCTATCATTGATGCTCACTCGTCGTGAATGCTATTCGCGTGATAAGAACCATGCTTATACCTTTCAAATTAGCAGCTTCGTTAAACTTAAAATATACCAAGTTCGATAATGAGACTTTGATCTTCAACTGTAATTGATTTTAAGGTTGATTTCGCTAATTTGTGCTTCAAATTATCATCCTTAAACGTAAAGACTGCTTTTTTTGCCAGAAACTTCTTTGCAACAAGCTCTAATATCTTCTTTATTTTTGGCAGGGTTTTAGGTGGCACTTTGTTAACCTCAAGTGAAACCACTTTTAGATTATCAAAATAGAATGAACCAGAGTCATTGTCGTATCGTAAGGCTCCAGTAAAAGAGACCTTCCCATTTCCGACAATATTGCCTGGCGCTTTGATCTCAACATCAGTCGAAAGACCTAGTTCATTTGTTGTTTGAATAAGATCAATCAGAGGATTAGTTAAAATCGTTGTGACGAAAAATTTCTTCTTTTCTAAGGGCATCATTGCATCCGCCCTTTCTTGAATATTAGTCTCAGATAATTCTAGTGTGTACGAGAATGCCAGTGCAGATGCACCATGCAATACTAAAAAAATGGTTAAAAAAATATTTTTCATTGAGTCATCCTAACTTCTATTTCGTCAGTACCAAGTTTTCCCGATTAATCAATTCCGGGGCATCTTCGTAGCCGAGGATTTTTGGCACATCTACACTCGACTGCCCCATGATTTGCTTACTCTCAACTGAATTATAATTCACTAGGCCACGCGCCACTTCGTCTCCGGTACTGTCAACACAACTGACAAGCTCACCACGGTTAAACTTGCCACTGACTTTCTTCACGCCAACCGGTAGTAAACTTGCGTTTTTATTGAGTAATACATTCACGGCACCATCATCCAGATGCAGCTTGCCACTACAACGCATATGCCCTGCAAGCCATTGCTTACGAGCGGCTAAATGTCCTTCGCGCGCCTCCAAAAAGCTACCGATCGCCTCCCCTTCGACTAGCCGTGAAATAACATTATCATGCTTGCCCGAGGCAATTACGGTGTGCGTTCCTGATCGCGCAGCTAACTGGGCCGCACTCACTTTGGTTTGCATACCACCACGTCCTAGATTGCCAGCACTGGGGCCGGCATAGGTCATTAAAACAGGGTCGTTTGCATCGGCCTTTTTGATCAATGTCGCGTTGGCGTTGTGAGCTGGATTTGAGTCATATAAACCGGTTTGATCGGTCAATATAATCAGCAGGTCAGCCTCGATTAAGTTGGATACCAACGCGCCCAGAGTATCGTTATCGCCAAAGCGGATTTCTTCATTCGATACGGTATCGTTTTCGTTGACGACGGGAATTGCGCCATATGACAGCAAGGTGCGTAGGGTACTTCGGGCGTTGAGGTATCGTTGCCGATTGGCAAGGTCATCATGTGTTAGCAGCACTTGAGCGCAATGCAATCCATGCTCTTTAAAGCAGGCTTCGTAGGCTTGTGCGAGACCCATTTGGCCAACAGCCGCCATGGCCTGTAATTGGGAGATACTGGTGGGGCGAGATTTCAACCCAAGCCGTTTGATGCCTTCTACAATCGCCCCCGATGAAACCAAGACAATATCAACCGACAACGACCGCAGCGCTGCTATTTGGCTAACCCAGTTAGCCATCATTTCGTGGTCGATACCTTTCCCGTTATCCGTCAATAACGCACTGCCAATCTTAACGACGACTTTTTTGTAGAGGGCTTCATTCATAAAGCAAGTATCATCAAGTAAGTTTCATCGGGCTGACCTTAGTTCTGCTTGGAGACTAACTCTCTGTTCGGGTTTCAGTGCCGGTTTCGGCATCTTGTTCAGCACCTTGCTCGACATGAATCATAATGTCATTACACAGTTGGTCAACGCCCTGACGATTAACCGCGCTGATTTGATGCACTGGCCCGGTCCAGGACAAGCCCTTGATAATTTCGTCGCAAATAGCCTGTTGATCTTCATCGCCTACCAGATCGACCTTATTGAGCACTAGCCAACGCGGTTTATCGTATAGAGATTCGTCGTACTTTTGCAACTCAATCAAAATTTTCTTTGCTGATTCAACAGCGGAATCATCACTATCCATCGGATAAATATCGATGATATGAAGTAACAATTTAGTGCGTTGCAAGTGCTTCAGGAACTGAATACCGAGCCCGACGCCATCCGCTGCACCTTCGATCAAACCGGGAATATCTGCGATAACAAAGCTGCGGTGTGGCGCTACACTCACCACACCCAAATTGGGATGCAAGGTAGTAAATGGATAATCCGCAACCTTGGGGCGAGCAGCAGAAACAGAACGAATAAAAGTCGATTTACCCGCATTTGGCATTCCTAGCAAACCAACATCCGCTAGTACTTTCATCTCTAATTTGAGATCAAACTGTTCACCCTGACTACCGGGGCTACTTTGTCTTGGCGCGCGATTAGTCGAACTTTTATAGCGAATATTGCCCAATCCATGGAAACCACCACGAGCGATCAGGATAGGGTCGGTACTATTGTCACCAACGTCAGCTATAAGTTCGCCCTGATCAACAGTGGTAATGACCGTGCCTAAAGGCACTTCGATAATGACATCTTCGCCTCTCGCACCAGTACACTGTCTCGATTGGCCTCGCCCACCATTTTTGGCGACAAAGCGTCGAGTATGGCGGAAGTCAGATAGGGTATTTAAGTCGATAGAGCCGATAACATAAATTGACCCACCATCACCACCATCTCCACCATCGGGGCCGCCCATCGGGATATATTTTTCCCGACGGAAACTGACAATACCGTAACCACCATTGCCTGCCTGGACGTGAATCTTGGCTTCGTCTATAAATTTCATGATTGGCTCTAGTAATTTGACTGTGAGTTGATTAGTGGTTGGTTAAAATAACCTGC
>JBLHID010000167.1:0-3369 GCA_047615545.1 Polaribacter sp. | reverse complement strand
GAGTTTTGTTGTCGGTTTATCCTAGCCGGCCTGTAGCCGAGGGAAGCGACTCTAAGGCAGGATACACCAGCAGTTACTAAAATTGGCCCTAGTTTGTAGTGTTTTTTACAGATATTTTTTTATATATTACTTGTTACAAGATACTCACCGTAAATCTCGATCGCAATCTAACAGCTCTTCTGAACTATGTGAATTAACTAACTATCGGCTGGATGCTTCGACTGCGCATGGGTTACTAGTCAAGATGCTATCGGACAGATCATAGGTTGATAGTTGATCTACCATCCATTTGCGCTGAGGTGCAACGGGTACAGTTTGTTCATAAAGTCAAATCCACCTTTCCATTTCTATTGATCGCTATTACTGAGAAATAATCGATGACTCTTTTGCCTACCTTACTTGTTATCGATATTAGGTGTTAATATTGTCGGCCCCAATAAATCATCGTTCTTATCAAGATAGTCGAGGGTGAAATGTAATCCTCTGCTTTCTTTTCGAGCCAACGACGATCGTATAATTAGCTCAGCAACAACAACCAGGTTACGCAATTCAAGTAAATCGGCTGATATTTTGTAATTGCCGTAATACTCATTAATCTCCCTTTTCAGCAGGTCGGTTCGATTGAGTGCTCGTTCAAGACGTTTGTTGGTGCGTACGATACCGACGTAATCCCACATAAACCGACGTAGCTCATCCCAGTTATGGGCGACGACAATATCTTCATCCGAATCGGTCACCTGAGATTCATCCCAGTGGGGTAAATGAGGCCGCTTCGGATTGGCCGGCAGGTTTTCACTAATGTGCTGAGCGGTAGAACGAGCGTATACAAGGCACTCAAGCAACGAGTTACTGGCAAGACGGTTGGCACCATGCAACCCTGAGTAAGACGCTTCGCCTACAGCATAAAGATTATTGACATCGGTTTGCCCATTTTGATCGATCATAATGCCCCCACAGGTATAGTGTGCGGCAGGTACTATTGGGATAAGGTCTTTGGTTATATCGATGTCAAAATCTTTACAGCGCTGGTAGATGGTTGGGAAGTGAGATTTGATAAAAGCACGGCTCTTGTGACTGATATCAAGATAGACACAATCGATACCTAAGCGCTTCATTTCATGGTCGATTGCGCGAGCAACAATATCTCTCGGCGCTAGTTCTGCTCGCTCGTCAAAGTGGTGCATAAATCGTTCACCATTTGGGAGTCTCAAAATGCCACCTTCGCCACGGATCGCTTCAGTGATCAAAAACGACTTAGCTTCTGGGTGATAAAGACAGGTAGGATGAAATTGAATGAACTCCATATTGGCGACTCGGCAGCCAGCGCGCCAGGCCATTGCAATGCCATCGCCCGTCGAGCCATCAGGGTTACTGGTATATAGGTATACTTTACTAGCACCGCCTGTCGCGAGGATAACTTTCTGGGCGGCAAAAACGTTGACATGCTGATCCTCAAGATTAAACGCGTATAAACCGTTGCAGTGGTTATCGTTACAAATAAGGTCGATAGCGATATGGCGGTTAAATATTTTGATGTTGGGTTGTTCTAGCACATGAGCTTGCAGGGTTTGCTGGAGCGCTTTGCCTGTTGCGTCAGATGCATGAACAACGCGTCGTTTACTATGTCCACCTTCGCGTGTGAGGTGATAGCCGCTTGAGCTGGTTTCCTGGCTATCTCGGGTAAATGGCATGCCTAAATGGGTCAACCACTGTATACATTGCTCACCAGCGGCAGCAGTAAACTCAACCGCCGCCTCGTCACATAGTCCGGCCCCTGCTATTAGAGTATCTGACGTATGTTCTGCGACGCTATCATCGTCTTCAAGGACTGCAGATATGCCGCCCTGGGCATAATAACTGGCGTAGTGTTCCAGACTATTCTTGGCTAAAATGCAAATCGAAGTAGTCTTTGGTAAGTGCAATGCTGCGGACAGCCCTGCCGCTCCTGATCCAACGATGATTACATCGAACTTGTATTGCTTACTCATTGATTAGGCTCATTTATCTGGGGCTCATTGATCTAGCTAATGGTTGAATATAGACATCATATACAGTGGCTCAAGTACCTCTTGGTATGAAGGAACACAAGATGACATGATTATGGAGATGAGATTATCGCGAAATAAGTGATAATACAAAGAGAAGTGCACAATTTATTTAATGTTGATAAGGTTTTTGAAAATTAATTTACCACTGTCGAACTATCTAGCGACACGGCAGTCTCCTAGTGCGAAGAATCGATAAAAAGATTCTGTCATTAGCCTACAAAAAATCATTATAATGCAGGCAATACAAGTTTATAAACCACGCCAGTTAAGAATCGGCTCGCCGAAATCTCTGCTACTAAAAAAAATAGGGTTATCAATGGGGACAAATTTGCTCGACGCGGAACTAGTCAAGCGTACGCAAGAAGGCGATTCGAAAGCCTTTGATGTTCTCGTGCAAAAATATCAGCATAAAGTCATAAATTTGGTTGGAAGGTTTGTGAACGATCATTCCGAATGTCAGGACATTGCGCAAGATGCGTTTGTGAAGGCTTATCGCGCGATAGGTAATTTTCGGGGAGACAGTCAGTTTTATACTTGGCTATATCGTATCGCTGCCAATACAGCAAAAAACTATCTGGCATCAAGATCACGAAAATCACCAGCCTATACTGTCGAGGTCGAAGATGCTGAGCGCTTTGAAGGCGAGTCAGGATTAAAAGAATACACTACGCCTGAAAACTTGATGCTTACGGAAGAAATTAAACAAACCGTCTTTAAAGCCATTGATGCACTACCTGAAGACTTGAAATCAGCGATTACCTTGAGGGAAATCGAAGGTTTAAGTTATGAAGAAATCGCAGACGTAATGGATTGTCCAATTGGCACAGTTAGATCTCGAATATTTCGTGCCCGAGATGCAATTGACAAGGAACTTAGACCGCTATTAGAGTGACTAAGCCCTTAACTAAAATAGAAACCCGAAATTGAAGCAATTTGTAAAGAGAATTTTTATGAATGACGAGAAAGAAAAACTGTCACAGCTGCTTGACGAGTATTCGTCCATTGATGCAGATCAACAGCCACTTGAAGATTTGCTAGGCGATGTCAATCAACAGTACTGCTTAACACGTTATCAGATGGTTGGTCACGTGATGCGCCATGAACTGCCTGATCAAATCGATACTGGTTTCAGCCAAAATGTGATGGAGCGTATTCGTGAAATCGCCATCGAAACGAAAACAGAGGATAATCCTGTTGTTGACGAAAAGAAGGTTAAGTCGATTTGGCGCTGGGAATTCCTAAAGCCCTTCGCTGGTATGGCAGTAGCGGCCTCTGTTGCGATTGTTTCGATTACACTTTGGCAGTCAGTGTCGGTCACAAC
>JBLHID010000166.1:0-3981 GCA_047615545.1 Polaribacter sp. | reverse complement strand
CATTGACTCAGCAACTAGCCAAGAACCTATTCTTGACATCTGAGAGATCACTGCTGCGCAAGGTCAATGAAGCTTTCATAGCGTTGCTGTTGGAGGCGCGGTTTAGCAAACAAACCATTCTTGCTGCTTATGTCAACGAAGTGTTTTTGTTACAGCAAAACAGAATCGCCATCCACGGCTTCGAGTTAGCGAGTCAGCGACTGTTTAAACAGTCGATAGACCAGCTCAGTACCGACAAACTTGCTTTACTGGTCGGCATGGTGAAAGGACCGTCGAGTTATAACCCGATTGTCCACCCAGTGGCCGCTTTAACGCGTCGTAACCTAGTATTGCGTGTGATACGTGATCATAAATTAATCGACCAGACGGTATACGCGCATTTGATTCAGCAACCATTGGGCACCGTTGAACGCTTGCCTGGTGTGAATCCATTTCCGGCCTATGTTGATCTGGTGAAACGTCAACTTAAAAGTAGCTACTCGTCTAGCGAGTTATCGGCTAAGGGGCTGCGCATATTCACGCCATTTGATCCCCTCATTCAACGTGCATTGCAAACCGGTTTAAAAAATGGGTTGTCACGCTTTGGTCAACCTAAATTACAGTCGGCGGTCGTCACCGCCGATTACTTAAACGGTGATATTCTCGCATTAATAGGTGATAAGGAGGTTGATTATCCTGGATTCAATCGGGCTGTGATGGCACAACGCCCGATCGGATCACTGATAAAACCGCTGTTACTTTACAGCCTTTTGGAGGGTGACCGCTCACTCGCCACTCCAGCAAATGACAAGGCAATCAATATCAAACAGTCAGATGGCAATGTCTGGGTTCCAAGAAATTACGACCGTCAATTTCACGGGGAAATGATCCTTTATCAAGCTTTTATAAAATCTTATAATCTGCCTTTTGTTAATTTTGGTGTTCAAGGTGGCTTGGAGGCGCTGGTAGAGAATCTAGAGCGAATTGATTTGCTTAAACATGAGGTTGTGTATCCGTCGATCTTGTTGGGGACTTCACCTATGTCAGCTTTAGAGGTGGCTCAAATGTATCAGGTGATCGCTAATAATGGTTATTACACTCCATTAACGACTATTCGTCAGGTTAGCGATAAAGATAACCAGGTGCTTGATCGAATACCCTTAAAGTCACAAAAAATATTTGCTCAAGCACAAATGATTCAGGTTCAACGAGCGATGGTTGGTGTAGTCGAAGAGGGCACTGCGAAATATCTCAATACTCGGTTTAAAGGGCAATCATTGGCCGGTAAAACGGGCACCACAAATGATACTAGGGACTCATGGTTCGCTGGATTTAGCGACAGGCTATTAAGTGTTGTCTGGTTAGGTAATGATGACAACACGCCAATCAACTTAACCGGTTCGTCGGGTGCTTTGCGAGTATGGGCCGATATCATGGCACAGCAAAAATTTCGACCGTTTAAAATCAGCCGTGACGCCTCACTTGAATGGCACTATATTAATCGTGAAAATGGTGGGTTAACCAAGCAGCATTGTATCAATAGTGTATTGTTACCTTTCATTAAATCGCAGGTACCATCAAGGCGTTCAGTCTGCGAATAATGGGTATTACTTCATACCCACATCAACATACTTATTTGAATATGAGAGTCAGGATAAATGTATCCAGCCAGAATTAATTTGATTAGAGCAATACCTACCCATGTGGGGTTAATTGTATTGAGTTTGTTAGCTCTATCTTGTTCGGTGTCAACTATTAATACTGACCGGTATCAGGGTGAAACAACGACGGAGCAAGCCAGTAAAGGCCCAGTGGTCGAGTTACATCGTCTTGCCATCAGTGCTTTAAATCAGCAGCAATATGTTCAGGCGGTTAATTACTTGCAACGTGCGATAAAAATAGAACCGCGCAATGCACACAGTTGGCACTACCTTGCGCAAAGTTACTGGCATAAAAAAAGCTATCCTCAGTGCCTCGATATGATCGAACGATCTTATAGTTATAGCACGGCGGAAGATGACTTAGATCGAGCCAATAGTTCACTTAAAACTCAGTGTCTGGCGGATTAATCATGGGCGTATTATCTACAGAGCTGGATGTCGATGCGGTACTGGGTACCGATGGCATGATTAAACAAGAAATCGTTGATTTCAGACCGCGTCAAAGTCAACTTGACATGTCTCGTTTGATCGATAAGTGCATTGAAGATGGCGAAAGCCACTTGATCGAAGCCAGTACGGGTATTGGTAAGTCGTTTGCGTATCTGGTGCCTGTCTTTCTGAGTAAGAAGAAAGTCATTATTTCGACAGGCACCAAGAACCTGCAAGATCAATTGTTTTACAAAGATATTCCGTTAATCAAACGCATCGTCGTCAATTCTAAAAAGACAGCGCTACTCAAAGGCCGCAGCAGCTATTGCTGCCCATACCGAATCGAATTGTTTCGTCATCAAAAAAAATCTCAATCGCGAGAAATGGCTTCACTATTTACCGCGCTCCATGAATGGTCAGAAATCAGTAAAATTGGCGATATTAGTGAATTCTCTGCTATTCCTGAAAATGATCCATTGTGGTTTTACGCAACATCAACGGCTGATAACTGCCTCGGCAATGAATGCCCCAGTTTTGATGATTGTTTTGTCGTCAAAGCCCGTAAGAAGGCAATGGAGGCCGATGTTGTTGTCATCAATCATCATCTTTATTTTTCGGACCAAGCGTTAAAAAAAGATGGTTTTGGTGAAATTCTGCCCGAGGCCCAGGTAGTCATTTTTGACGAGGCGCACCAACTGCCTGATATCGCCAGTCACTTCTATGGCAACCAGTTGACGATGCGGCAGATTGAAATGATGTGTAAGGATATTATCGAAGCAGAACTAGCAGAGGCCGCCGATTCAAAGCTACTGAAACCTGCCTGCGAAGCTCTCAGCAAAGCGGTGGCGGACTTTAGAACAGCGATAGGTCAGTTTCCAGAAAAAGCGGAATGGATGCGAATTCAGAATGCACCTGCGATGCAAAAGGCAGTGAATGCGGTGCAAGCGGAGTTAAAGGCACTCAAGCGACCACTCGAGACGCTGACTGGTCGTGGTAAAGAGCTTGCCAGTTGTTCAAAACGACTCGAATCGGTCGATTTAATCTTTAAACAGTTTCTCAGTCTCGATGACCACAATGTCAGTTGGTACGAATGGAATGAGCGTAGCTTTCGACTCATGGTGTCGCCATTAGACGTGTCTGACTTGTTTCGGCAACAGCTCGATGAATCCCTCAACGAGTCTGTCTTTTTCACCTCAGCAACACTGAGCTCGCAACAGTCGTTTGCATACTATGCAGACAGGCTAGGGCTTGCGGATATTAGTACCAGTTTGTTCGAGAGTCCTTTTGATTATCCAAAACAAGCCATGTTATACCTGCCGCCACAATTGCCTGATCCGTCAGATAGCGATTACGCGAAGCTTTTTGGCGAATTGTGTTGTGACCTGATTGAGGCAACGAATGGTTATTGTTTCATTCTCTTTACCAGCTATCGCATGCTGACCTGGACGGCATCTTACTTGCGTTCAAAAATCAAAAATAAACTTTTTGTGCAAGGTGATTACCAACGTAGCGAGCTACTACAGCAATACATGAAAGCGAAGAGTCCTGTTTTGTTGGGCACAAGCAGTTTCTGGGAGGGCGTCGATGTTAAAGGTGATCAACTTCGATGTGTTATCATCGATAAACTACCCTTCAAATCACCGCAGGATCCGGTATACAAAAAACGCCTACAACTAGCCAACCAGGACGGTGGCAATGCCTTTATGAACGTTCAAATTCCAGAAGCTACTATCAACTTGCGTCAAGGTGTTGGTCGGCTCATTCGAGACATCGAAGACAAAGGCATCGTGGCCATATGTGATAACCGCCTAGTCAGTAAAGCCTATGGTGCGAAGATGTTAGATAGCTTGCCACCAATGAAGCGAAGCAATTCGATGTCAGAGGTCCAAGCATTTGCTAGAAAGTCTTTTCC
>JBLHID010000165.1:0-4314 GCA_047615545.1 Polaribacter sp. | reverse complement strand
CGCAGGAGTGACGATGTTCAGGATGAACGGGGCGTTTGTGTGCTCCTGCACAAACGACACTTCCGCCATCCATGGCGGTCGTATGTCATTCACGGGCGCATGGATGCGCAGGAGTGACGATGTTCAGGGTGAACGGGTCGTTGTCGGGAACCTACAAGAGCGACCCAATAAACGGCCATCACAACATCCCATCACAAAGGCCTATGGTGAAATAGTATTAGAAAAACGATTTAGTAATCGAATCGTTAGCGCAAAAAGTTTATGATATGCGTCTTATGAAATCGCTGTTTGAAATCACCATATGAAATTGAAAGCTCAATTCCAAAATGTCTGAAATAACCTCCCGAGTAGCCGAACTAAGCCAACGCGTTGACGACCTTAAAGTACCTCCGCATTCTCTCGAAGCAGAGCAGTCGGTGATTGGTGGTTTAATGCTAGACAACAAGGCCTGGGATGATATTGCTGACGTCATTAACGAAAATGACTTTTACCGTCACGATCATGCTTTAATTTTCCGCGCTATCCATCATCTTGCTGCAAATGACCAGCCTTATGACGTTGTCACCGTGTCTGAATGGATTGGCTCTAGAAATGAACTCGACTCAATCGGCGGATTGGCCTATTTGAGCATCTTGGCTAACGACACACCGACAGCGGTTAACGTCAAAGCCTATGCCAATATTGTTCGTGAATATTCAATTCTACGCGCCTTAATTCAAGTCGGAAATGAAATTTCGTCCAGTGCTTTCAATGCTGATGGCCGTACCAGTAAAGAATTACTCGATGAAGCGGAGCGTAAAGTTTTCAAGATTGCCGAGCAAGGTGCTGGTAATAAGGTTGGTTTTGAGGCGATCAACGACTTGCTGACCAAAGCTGTACAGCGCGTCGAAGAAATGTATAAAAGCGACGAGGCATTGACCGGTATCTCCACCGGCTTTACTAGTTTTGACGAAAAAACCTCAGGCTTGCAAAAAGGCGATTTGATTATCGTTGCCGGTAGACCCTCAATGGGCAAGACCAGTTTTGCAATGAACCTCGCTGAAAATGCCGCACTCAATACCGAGAATTCGGTGGCTGTTTTTAGCATGGAAATGCCAGGTGAACAATTGGCCATTCGTATGATGTCATCACTTGGACGCATCAACTCACATAATTTGAGAACCGGTAAACTTGATGATCATGATTGGCCACGACTCATTTCATCCGTCAATATGTTATCGAAATCGAAGCTGTTTATCGACGACACGGCAGCGCTGACGCCAACCGAATTGCGTGCCAGAACACGACGATTGAAAAGAGAACACGGGCTCGACTTAATTATTATCGATTATCTACAGCTCATGGGCGTTGGTGGAACCACTGAAAACCGAGCAACAGAAATATCCGAAATATCCCGCTCGCTAAAAGCGCTCGCAAAAGAACTTGAAGTGCCTGTGATAGCCCTTTCTCAGCTCAACCGTAGTGTTGAGCAGCGGCCTGATAAACGTCCGATCATGTCCGACTTAAGAGAGTCAGGCGGTATCGAGCAAGACGCCGACGTCATCATTTTTATCTATCGAGATGAAGTTTATAACCCGGATAGCGCCGATAAAGGTACGGCAGAAATACTGATTCGGAAACAGCGAAATGGTCCTATCGGAATGGTGAGACTAGCATTTCTCGGACAATATACCCGATTCGAAAATCTCGCCAACGAAGATGCATACGGTGGAGGAGAGTTTGAATAGTCATGGTCAAAATCGTCACGCACGCGTCAGCATTGACCTTGATGCAATACGATACAACTATCGAAAATTAAAAGCACTAGCAGGCGGCGGTAGCCAGTTGATAGCAGTGGTTAAGGCTGATGCTTATGGGCACGGTGCAATACAAATCGCTAAAGCACTACCCAATGCCGATGCCTTTGCGGTTGCTGCCGTCGGCGAGGCCGTCTCGTTAAGGGAAAGTGGCATTACCCAAAAAATTCTAGTCATGGGCGGCTTCATTAGCTCGGCGGAACTACAAACCTGTATCGACCTCCAACTTGATCCCATTATTCACCAACAATTCCATATCGATTGTTTGCGTGATAGCCAGACACTGAATCAAATGCAAATTTGGATCAAAGTCGATTCCGGTATGGGCCGTTTAGGTTTTCCAGTCGATGTAGTGAAGAACGCTATAGAGCAGCTGGAACATATATCAACACTCGGACAATTACGAATGATGTCCCATTTTGCCAGCGCAGATGAGATAGATGACGATAAAACGGATAGACAAATGAAGACCATTAGCGACCTAAAGCTGGATAGTTATGAATGGGGGATATCAAACTCAGCTGGCATTATTGGTTGGCCGCAGTCGCATAAAACCTGGGTCCGGTCGGGTATTGCCATGTACGGTGCCAACCCTATGTCAAATCGAAAGCAGGTACGCCAGCAGCTCCGGCCAGCAATGACGATGACGACCACAGTGCTGGCAGTTAATCAAAATAACAAAGGTGACGTAATAGGCTATGCTGGTTCCTATACCTGTCCAGAAGACATGACAATCGCCGTAATAGCCGCTGGTTATGCCGATGGCTACCCTAGGCTAAAAACAAAATCTAGCCAAATTAATATACAAGGGCAATTGTGCAATATTGTAGGCCGAGTTTCTATGGACATGATAACCGTCGACATTAGTGCATTAAAAGAAGTCAAAGTAGGAGACGAAGTTTGCTTATTTGGTGTCAATCCTGAGGCCGAAGACATAGCCGATGACTCACTAACAATAGCCTATGAAATATTTTGTAACGTGGGTGCCCACGCCAAACGTGTTTATATCAATATAGGCGAATAATTGTTCAGAATTGACTAGTAAACCGCAGGGTTTATCCGTAGAATCCTGCCTTCAATTAAGCACCTGTAGCTCAGCTGGATAGAGTACTCGGCTACGAACCGAGCGGTCGGGAGTTCGAATCTCTCCAGGTGCGCCATATACGAAAGAACCCGCCTTATGGTGGGTTTTTTCGTATATGGCACACCTGAAGTCCAGATTAAACGCTTTATTTCCACATTGTGTCTGGACCACTAATTGCCCCTGCATTAGTGGCATATATCACATCCCTGTGAATAAGCAATTTTGAGCGACCGCAGGACGGCCCGAAGGGCAGGAATGCCCGGAGCAATCTCTTCAGGTCCGCGAGCTTAAATCTCAGTTAATCGATGACCGATGCTGAAGAGTAGTTTATAAACAGTTATGTCAATACTTCGCACCTTGCTATAGCCCAGAAGCGACGAGCTGTTTTCTAACTAGGGTCATCGTAATTTCTTGTAAAGATTGAGATATATCCTTTCGTTCTTTATATTTGATGTCAAGTGGATCATGGTATATTGCCAATTGAAGAGCGTCTGTCCTTTAACCGTTTTCTCAGTATTTATTTGACTAGTTGTGGGGATTAAAGAGGTCGGAGGATATGAAATTCGAACAACCAGAATTATATATCTATTTTTCTATGCAGCACCAACCCATCAAGTACTGGTCGCTTTGCTAGGCCGCCCGCTATTGGACGCTCCAATCTTTATTCCTGATTTTCGTTCAATCTGCTTAACGAACCGGTCATCTCCCAAGGGCAAAGTAAATGACGTCGCTTTGCGAATCTTTAGCAATGGAAGAGTGCCTGTCCTTGATGCAACTTTGATGCAACTTGGAGGGGGCTACTTGAGTAGCTCCCTATCCCGATTAGAAGCTGATTTCTCTAAACGCTCTGCTAACCAAACTTTAATAATAGATTGGCGAGTTACTCCTAGGTGCCTTGCTTCTTTATCTAAAGACGAAACCATCCAAGTTGGAAAATCTACATTAACTCTCTTTTGTTCTTGGTTAGGTCTTCTTGCTTTTGATAAATCGAACGCATCTAATATATTGTCACCATCATCAAACTTTTTATCTAATGTTTTATTCTTCATAGAAATTCACCTCTTCGATTCTAGATCGACGGACTGAGATAATACGTATATTTTTATCTCGATATGTAATTATTGCTGACCAATGTTTGGAATTAATTAAACCTATTACTAAAGACCTTATTTCATCACCTGCTTTTTTGGCCGGGATTACTACCAAATCAGGATCATTCCAAAGTAACTGAGCATCATTAAAATTAATACCATGTTTGGATTGATTTATTTGGCTTTTATTTTCATCGTATTCAAATGAATGCATAGTATAAAATATATACCTATTTTATACCTTTGGCAATGATGGTTTTGTAGCTTCTAACGCCCGCATTTGCGGCTGCTTTGAAGTAGACAACAGACAACAGATAAGGACAACAGAGACAGGCACTCTTAA
>JBLHID010000164.1:0-4393 GCA_047615545.1 Polaribacter sp. | reverse complement strand
AAATTGAAAATATTGATCATCAGCTTTCAAAGATCGCGTTTGTCTTGATACCTCGGTTCAATATGATGACCTTGACCACTATGATTGAGACGCTTCGAGTGGCTAATTATCTATCGCCACAACCGCTCTACGATTGGCGCTATATTTCCTTTGATGGCGCCATAGTGACAGCCAGTAATGGGTTAACAATAGAAGCGAAGGGTCTGGATGACAGTCGAGAAGATTTCGATACGGTTTTTGTTGTTGGTAGCTGGGGGTGCGAACATTATGACAATTCGGAACTGTTTAACTGGTTACGTTTATTAAACCTCAAAGGAGTGCAAATTTGTGGTGTCGAATTAGGGGTTTACGCGCTAGCGAAAGCCAAATTGTTATCTCAAAAAGTAGCAACCACACACTGGTCGTGTATTGCTGGTTTTGCCGAATTGTTTCCTACTGTGAAGCTTAACGAGCAATTATATACCATCGATAAAAACATTCTCACATGCTCCGGCGGTACCGCAGGGATCGACTTAATGCTTCACTTGATTGGTGTTAGACATGGAAAACATCTGAAATCAGAAATAGCGGAGCAAATTTTGCATTTCCCGATTAGAGAAGGAAGTTTCGTGCAACGACACACATTGGGTTCTTCTACCGAATCGGTTCCTCCGATTGTTTATGCTGCTATTAAATTGATTGAAACAAATTTAGCAGAACCACTGAAAGTTCCAAAGGTGGCTCGTGAAATTGGAATTTCGCAACGTCAACTCGAACGTTATTTTAAACGGTATATGGGATGTTCATTTATTCAGTTTAGTCAATTATTGAGATTACAGTACGCGCGTGTTCTTCTCACCAGTACTCGTATGACCGTGCGAGAGGCATCAGTTGCCAGTGGATTTAACTCCATGTCTCATTTTTCCTATGCTTTTTTAAAGTGTTTTGCAAAAACACCAGGGCACTATCGCTATGCCTGGTCTGATACCGAAAGTGCACCATCCTGGCCAGGTACCTTGTATTCATTTATTGAAACATCTCGTGCAAATGCCATTCGCAAAGCTGGAGCTTCTGAGAGTGAATCACAATAAATTTGCGATAAACATAATGAGCATGGATTGACCCTGATTGATAATTGATTGCAAAATTATGACGAAATATAAGTGATTAAGACGAAAAATCGATAAAATACTCACAGTGATAGCACAGAATATTAGCGAGCTAGCAGATAAGCAGTCGAGTAATGATGTATTATTTGTGTGCAGGACTAGCCGAGGTCACATAATAATCTTGAGGGGTATAACGATGAAAAAGTTTGAATCACTGCAAAGATCGATTTCTGAAGGACGCATGGGAAGGCGTGAATTTATCAAACATGCGACGGCACTCGGAATGGCGAGTGCAATACCGAGTCTCTTATTATCTGAAGAAGCATTCGCTTCTAGTCCAAAACGAGGTGGCATATTCCGCCAGGGACTCAGTGAAGGTTCAACCTCTGATACGCTGTTTGGTGTGCTCGGTGCTGGTGGCAGCCATCAGATCAATGTCCAATGGCAACTTCTGAATAATCTCACCGGTATCAACGCTGCTGGCCAGGTCGTTAGCGAATTAGCCGAGAGCTGGGAAGCATCACCTGACGCAACGGAGTGGACTTTCAAATTGCGCAAAGGCGTTGAATTTCATAATGGTAAATCTTTTGAAGCTAAGGATGTCGTGCACTCGATCAATGTGCACCGAGGCCCCGATACCGTGTCGACGGGCAAGGGGTTGGTGGCTTCAGTACTGGATGTTAGAGCCGATGGTAAACACACTGTAGTATTCAAGCTAGATTCTGGTAATGCGGACTTTCCCTATACATTGTCCGACTACCACTTCCCGATTGCCCCTGATGGCAGCACACCCGCAGATTGGGAAAAAGGCATTGGTACCGGACCTTATATCTTGGAAGAGTGGGAGCCTGGGGTGCAGGCAATTACCCGGCGGAACCCAAATTACTTTAAAGGCGGCCCTAATTTCGACAAGGTAGTGACCCTGAATATTCCCGACGTTGCGGCTCGCATGAACGCGATTCGAACCGGCGAAGTAGATGTTATCGATAAACCCGACACCAAGACTTTACATCTGATGGAGAGGGTACCAGGAATCGTCATCAGCGAAAGAAGCGGCAATATTCATTATACCTTTCCCATGCTAATGGATAAGGCACCGTTCGATAATCATAATATTCGACAGGCTATGAAATTTGCCATCGATCGTGACGCAATGCTTGATACGATATTGAATGGTCATGGTTATGTAGGTAACGATCATCCGATTGCGAAATCACAGCGCTTTTACGCGAAAGACTTGCCACAACGTTCCTATGATCCTGACAAGGCGAAATTTCACCTAAAGAAAGCAGGTCTGTCCAAATTCGATGTGACACTTGCCGCAGGTGATATCTATGCAGGCGGCGTTGATGCTGCGACCTTGTTTAAGGAGCACGCCGCGAAGGCGAATATCAACATTAATGTTGATCGTGTTTCAACCGATGGTTACTGGAGCAACGTGTGGAATACAGTACCTTTCTGTGTCTCTTACTGGAGTGGTCGTCCGACCGAAGACTTGATGTTAAGTCTTGCGTTCTCTAACAAGTCTTCGTGGAATGAGACACATTGGAATAATGATCGATTTGAGGAATTACTCGTTTCGGCCCGAGCTGAACTCGACGAAATCAAGCGACAGGATATGTATAGCGAGATGCAGCGATTGATCAGTGATGAAGGAGGCTTAATCGCGCCAGTATTTGCGAATACAATTGACATATTGTCAGATAAGTTAGGCACGCCCGAAGAAATTTCGAGCAACATGGCGGTTGATGGTCAAAGAAATACGGAGCGTTGGTGGTTTAAGTAACTCGATGATTCTTGGGATTCCAATTGGCTAAAAGAAAGCTAAAACGCTGATGGGGGAGTGCCAATATTTTCTCTATATTTTGCGGCCTAACCATTTATAGGCCTAAAAAATAGGGTGGAAATCTTGGTTTGCTCTCCCATCCCATTAGGTGGAACAGCTTCAGTTTTTATCATGTTAGTGTCGATGCAGACTCGATAAAATTAAGGTGCCAAAATAGAATGTATTATTTGGACAATATAGCGATGATTAATTGAACAATATTGGCAGGATGGTTCTGCAGCGCTTGTTGCTGGGTTTACTCACATTAATTATAGTATCGCTACTTATTTTTATGGGCGTGAGTCTATTGCCTGGTGATGCCGCACAGGCCATGTTAGGGCAGGCCGCAACACCCGAAACAGTGGCAGCACTGCGAGTCCAAATGGGACTCGATCTACCAGCGCCTGTTCGTTATTTCAATTGGTTGACGGGCATTTTACAGGGCGATTTCGGTGTTTCCATCGGCAACGGAAGACAGATATCCGACCTCATCGGTATCCGTTTCGCGAATACTTTATTCCTCGCATTCTATGCCGCTATTATTGCGATTCCACTGGCACTAATTTTGGGTGTTTTAGCGGCGTTATTTCGTAATAGCTTTTTTGACAGGTCGGTGAATGTCGTGACACTGACATCTATCTCTACGCCCGAATTTTTTGTGGCCTATATTTTGATATTGTTCGTATCGGTAGAACTCGCTTGGTTGCCCAGTTTGGCAAATGTCAGTGTCAGCACGCCTTTTTTTGAACGCATTTATAAAACCACGCTACCCGCTTTGACTCTAACCCTAGTAGTGGTGGCACATATGATGCGCATGACGCGCGCCGCCATTATTAATCTGCTCGCCAGCTCCTATATAGAAATGGCAGCGCTCAAGGGTATGTCCAAAGCGCGTATCATTCTGCGTCACGCGTTGCCAAATGCCTGGGCACCGATTGTCAATGTGGTAGTGCTTAACCTGGCTTATTTAATTGTTGGCGTGGTCGTGGTTGAAGTGGTTTATATCTACCCTGGTCTTGGTCAGCTATTGGTTGATTCGGTACAGAAACGGGATTTACCCGTAGTTCAGGCTTGCTGTTTAATCTTTGCGAGCACCTTTGTGCTGCTCAATTTAATCGCGGATATACTGTCGATACTTACTAATCCGAGGCTGTTGCATCCAAAATGACCGAGTCAGATAGCAACATTCAGTCGGTCGATGCAGATGTACCACCGGTAAGGCGAAAAGAATCAAAGTGTTCTATTATCTGGCGAGAATTGAAGAAGTCACCGTTGACAGCAAAAATTGGTTTACTCATTATTTTTATCTATGCTTTCGTCGCTATTTTTGCACCACTTTTGGCTCCTTTTGGCGAATCAGAAATTGTCGGCCGGCAATTTTCGTTGTGGACCGAAAAGCACTGGTTGGGAACTGATAACCTCGGTCGAGATATGTTAACCCGACTCATTTACGGTGCCAGGAATACTGTCGGCATTGCAT
>JBLHID010000163.1:0-4475 GCA_047615545.1 Polaribacter sp. | reverse complement strand
CGCTATTATTTGGCTTTTCTCTTTTTAGAGACATAATCTGATTTCTTTTCTCTTTAAATTATCAAGAGCATGACAGGCCTCGAGAATAAAGGACAGGCGCTCTTCATCTGACAAGATTAAGGGGGGGCGTTACCCGCTCCCAGTCAACGCGACGAAAAAGGCCGTTCTTCTCTTTGTAGCCTTCACGGCTGTAATGCGGTGAAGGACACGTTAATCAGCTATGGAAATGATCGATTGGCCTATTTGGCCTGACAAGCATTCTGCTGACCAGACGAGGCTCTGCTAAAAGTATATCGATAGGTAAATTATGCCGCTAATGACATTTATTAGACCACTCTTGAAGTTTTTGCACACCGAATCGTGGCAAACTAACCAAATTGGGCGAGATCACGGCCAATTTGCAAGTTTCAGCTTGTCTCTCACGCCACTCCCAAACATAATTGGCGCTTTGATGGAGCCTATAACAGTGAAGCTCAAGCCTATCCTATTGTTGTTTAGTCTAGCGCTACTAATCGGCCTCTCCGGCTGTGGTAATAAAGGCCCACTGACCTTGGCAGATGAAGCAGAAAAAACTGAATCTAAAAGTCAGGATGACTTAGCGACTAAATATTAAAGACTTTATAGAGAATCACCTTGGATCATTTTAATTACAAAGACGACGCACTGTACTGTGAAGATGTTGCCATTAGCACGCTTGCCGAGACCTATGGCACGCCATTGTATGTTTATTCACGAGCCACTCTCGAGCGCCATTGGCATGCCTTTGATGATGCTTTGGCAGGCCGTGAGCATCTCGTTTGTTATGCGGTTAAGGCCAATTCGAATATTGCTGTATTGAACGTTCTGGCTCGGTTGGGTTCAGGTTTCGATATTGTCTCCAGCGGTGAATTGCAACGCGTATTACAAGCCGATGGTGATCCGTCCAAAATTGTATTCTCAGGTGTGGGCAAGCAGGCGCACGAAATGGCTCTGGCACTGGATACTGGCATTCACTGTTTTAATGTTGAGTCCGAGCAGGAACTTGATTTGCTCAACCAGGTAGCGACTGACAAGAATATGATCGCGGCTGTCTCGTTCCGGGTTAATCCCGACGTTGATGCCAAAACGCATCCTTATATTTCGACTGGATTGAAGGAAAATAAGTTTGGCATTGCGTTTGAAGACGCCGAGCGAATTTATTTGAAGGCAAGCCAACTATCGAATATTGATGTGATCGGCATCGACTGCCACATTGGGTCGCAGCTGACCGAGTTGTCGCCTTATATCGACGCGCTCACTCGCCTACTTGCGCTAGTTAATAGTTTAAATCAGCAGGGTTTAAACATTCACCATATGGATCTCGGTGGTGGCTTAGGCATTCGTTATCAAGACGAAACACCGCCATTACCCAGCGATTGGGCTGCCGCTTTGAGCGAACAATTATCGAGTTTTGAAGGTACTATTGTTGTCGAACCAGGCCGTGCCATCGCAGGTAACGCCGGCATTTTAGTGACTCAGGTGAATTACCTAAAGCTTTCTGACGAAAAGAACTTTGCCATCGCCGACGCCGCAATGAACGATTTAATCCGACCGTCGCTTTATAGCGCCTGGCAAGACATTATCCCGGTTCAACTGGGCAGCACCGAAACAGAACTTGAATACGATATTGTTGGCGCTATTTGTGAGTCTGGGGATTTCCTAGGAAAAAATAGAATGATGAAGCTAGCACAAAACGACTTGCTCGCGGTTCGCTCTTCTGGTGCTTATGGCTTTGCAATGGCATCCAATTACAATACGCGCAATCGTGCCGCCGAAGTAATGGTCGATGGTGATAAGCACTATTGCGTTCGACAACGCGAAACCTTCGATGATCAAGTGCGCGGCGAAGCGTTGTTACCAGAATAATGCAGCCCATTATAATGGACGCCCTAGTAGTTAATGTAGTAATAGTGAAAGGCTAATGGGACTAAAATTTTCCAAAATGCACGGCCTAGGCAATGACTTTGTTGTTATCGATGCGATCAATCAACACTTCGAGCTTGATAGCGCCAAAATTAAGCGCCTAGCGGATAGAAACTTAGGCATCGGTTTTGATCAAATGCTGGTAGTCGAAAAAGCCCAATCGGACCAAGCTGACTTCAAATATCGTATCTTCAATGCCGATGGCGGAGAAGTCTCACAATGCGGCAACGGTGCCCGTTGCTTTGCGCGTTTCGTTCGCGAGCAAAATCTTAGTGATGCTGATTTAATTTCGGTTGAAACCAATTCAGGTTTGCTGCAATTGGAAATGATGGATACCAGCAGAGTGCGCGTTAATATGGGGACGCCAACTTTCGATCCAAAACAAATCCCACTCAACACGGCAGTACGCTGTGAGCAATACCAAATTGATCTCGGTGATCAAACCATTCATTTCAGCTCACTCACGATTGGTAATCCGCATATGACTATCGTGGTCGATGACGTCAATCGATGTGACCTGGAAACCCTCGGGCCAATACTTGAGGCCCATGCTTTTTTCCCTGAGCGGGTAAATGTCGGATTCATGCAAATTGTAGATCGCAATAACTTTACCCTTCGCGTTTTTGAGCGCGGTGTTGGTGAGACAAAAGCTTGCGGCAGTGGCGCTTGTGCTGCGATGGCTGCTGGCGTTCTACTTGGAATTTTGGATCCCGAAACCACGGCCCAACTCACTGGTGGCAAACTTCAGCTAGAATGGCAGGGGGAAGGAAATCCAATTATGATGACTGGCGAAACCGCGATGGTATTTCAAGGCGAAATCGTCGACCTGCACTCTAATTAACTGTTAAATATTAGTGCCAACTTAAGAGAAAACCGAATGCCCAAAGCAAAAGAAAAACCTGATCAATCGGAAGAATCGAAAGTTATCGATTATTTGCAAAAACACCCCGAAACATTGATGTCCTATCCCGATATTTTTACTAATCTGTCGATTCCTCATCAAATTCACGGCACGATTTCACTGGTCGAGCGGCAACTAACAATGCTGCGCCATGAAAAACAGATCATTAAACAGAGTATGGATGAGCTGGTGAGCATCGCCCGAGAAAATGAAGAGCTTAATCAGCGCTTTCATCGTCTCGCGCTTGAGCTAATGAGTAGCGATCAACTTCACGATGTTCTGTCGTTAGTTCAGGATCAAGTTCAAACATTTTTCCATACCGACTATGTTTGCTTTAAATTTTTACCAACCGTTAATGATGTAAAGAAACATCTCAGCACCCATTATCTAGATGCAGACAGTGGCGTCGTCGATATCGCTACCACTTGGGTTTCTGGACGGAAGCCTATCTGCGGCCAACAAAAGGCAGTCGTCAATGCAGCGTTGTTCGGTGCTGATCTAACGATAGAGTCCAGCGCTATCATCCCGCTCTATCATGCATCAGAACTTGGTCTACTTTGTCTTGGTAGTGCCAATAAGGAACACTTTACTAAAGAAAAAGGTACCATTTTTCTTCAGCAACTCGGTGAATTGGTTAGCGCTCGCCTGCAAGGGCTGTTAGCTACAGAGTGATCTAGGGATAACAACTGAAGCGTATGAAAGGGTCTCAATCGAAATCGCGCTCACAGTCGCAGTCGCAATACTTGGATTCTTATATCCAAGTATTGCGTAGCGAGAAATACTACTCACCTCATACCTGTAAGAATTACCGCCGCGACCTCGATGGTTTTTTAGGCTATTTGCACGACCATAACATCACTCAATGGTCTAAAGTTGGCTTTGTACAAGTCAGCGGTTACGCCGCCCATCGTTTTAGAAATGGCCTTAAAAGCAGCTCGATCCAGCGCGAGCTTTCTTCGATTAGGGGGCTATATCAATACTTAATACGCGAAAGCGTAGTGACTAGTAATCCTGCAATAGACGTCAGTGCGCCAAAGCCTGATCACTTACTACCGAAAACCTGCGATGCCGAACAGGTCGGTCAACTCTTGCATGGCAACGAAGCCGATAGTGATTTAACCATTCGAGACCTAGCCATATTTGAACTCATTTATTCATCTGGTTTACGGTTAGCCGAACTGGTTAGCATCGACATCGATCACATTGACCTCGAGCAGCAACAGGTGATCGTCACTGGTAAAGGCAACAAAACGCGTTACCTGCCGATTGGCTCAAAGGCGGTTACTGCGATTAAACGGTGGTTGAAAATTCGGCTAGGATTTGTGCGGGCTGATACGGATCAGGCACTTTTCCTGAGCAAGCTCGGAAGACGCATATCACACCGCAATGTTCAGGCTCGACTCAATACACTATCGAAAACACGAAGTCTCAGTCAACCTCTGTCACCCCACACACTACGACACTCTTTCGCTACTCACCTGCTTGAATCTAGCGGCGACTTGCGTTCTGTACAAGAACTATTGGGTCATGCCAATATCAGCACGACCCAAATTTATACCCACCTCGACTTCCAACACCTAGCCAAGGTCTATGATTCGGCTCACCCCAGAGCAAAGAAAAAATCATAATCAAG
>JBLHID010000162.1:0-5021 GCA_047615545.1 Polaribacter sp. | reverse complement strand
ATGACCACATTAACTTCGCCATTGTTCTTGAGGACGTTAGCCAGGTTTTCAATTTCGGCATAATAATCTTGGGTGATAACAGCTGAGTCGGTCGCGAAATTAATTTCAAGAACAAACTTACAACCATTGGCATCTATCACTGCACCTGAAGGCGTCGCGGGGCAGTTATCCATATCGTTAACAACACCATCGCTGTCCAAATCAAGCGCGCAGCCTTTCTCGCCGACCACGACGTCAGCAGGGGTTGTGGGACAATTGTCTTTATCATCTGTAACACCGTCGTCATCAGAATCAAGCCCACAGCCCACCGCGTCAACCTGACTACCAGGGAGTGAACTCAAGCAGCTGTCTTTATAATCTGATACACCATCGTTATCACTATCAAGAGCACAACCTTTACTGTCGGTTGTTATTCCTGCTGGTGTATTCGCACAGCTATCAGCGTAGTTTGGCACATCATCACCATCCGTATCTAGAGCACACCCAGTCAAGTCGACCTTTACGGCAACGGGTGTAGCTGGGCAATTATCATTGGCATCTATAACGCTATCGTTGTCGGTATCATTGTCGGTTCCATTGTCGGTTCCATTGTCGGTATCATTGCCGGTTCCATTGTCGGTATCGGCCGGTTCTACCTTTTCGTTTTGATTATTGAAAACGTAACTCAGACCGAAAGTAAGCGTATCATCAAGTTCGCTTGTTGCTTCGTTATATATTAATCGAACATCTGCTTTTGCTGACCAGTACCCATTCAATCGCATTCTTAGTCCAAGTCCTGCTCGTAGTTGAGTCTCTGTTTCGGTGCTGACGGCATTTTTAAATTCAGCATGACCTAGGCCTATAGCGCTATATGGCTCAATGCGACCATCCATAATGTTTTCATTCAACTGGTAATAATGAAGGGCATCTATGCCATATTGAGTAAGGGCAGTGTCGCCAGTGCCGTCCTGCCTAGCAGGCGAAGAATCAATCCAGAATATTCCGGCGCCCCAACCATTGCTGTAACGACGCTCCAGTCCAAGTGTGATCAACGAATCGGAATCGGCCTGCAATTGGCGAACACTATCAAAGCGTTGCCAACCAGCTGAACCATTGATATAGGTATTGCTGTCATCGGCGAAAACAGGGGCTGCGCCAGATATAACAGCAACTAATGCCAAAACTAGCAGAGACATCTTAAAATTAGACATGTTGGTCCCAGGTGAATTTAAAAAACATTAGGTGATTAGCAGCATCACGCAGTAGCAGGGGTGAATAGGTTTAATCTCTCAAAACAATCCAGCCCAGCGTGTCGTGATATTGATCAAGCAGCTACAATTGATACCACTTATCCAATTCGTGGTTTTTTTATTTCGACCTGCTCAGTCATCTTGCCAAACATCAGTCATTGTATCCAAAATTTGTGCTTTGATAAACCGCCAAAAGTTACAGGATAGAGCGGACAGCGCAAAATGGCACTAAGTTAAGCTTCTTTTGCATTACAATAATGGGGTTATCCAGCGCTAAATATACACCATTTCCCAACCATAGCGTACTCAGGCAAGCACCGTGCCCAATGGATTTAACTTAACTCTAGTTTAGCCGAGGAGTTTTGATTGTTTCTTGAATCGTTTTTTTCGCCCTACCAGAATTTTTTAGTATGTTTCATTACCCTTTAAGGTGATTAGCGAGCTGACTCAGTTATACAGACTTCGCTACATCCCTAGTAACCCCGCCCAGTGAACGGAGCTGAGGCTTTGCCGAAATGAATGTCGGTAAGGCTCGGGAGAAGGATGCGGTGAGTATTAGCCCAAGAGAAAGCTACTTCCCCTGTGTGAATGTAACCCTCTATGCGAGGCCAAAGTTCACCGCATCCCGCTCCTTACCGGGACTAGAGTCCCAGCTCCATACTGGAGTTTTCTTGAGTGTGGGGGCGTTTAAGCATCAAGCTCTATCAAAGCTGCTTGCTAATCACCTTCTTTAATAATCAGTGGCGTGATGTTGGTAGTTTGGATGGTCTCGAAAATAGTCACTCGCTTGTTGAATGCTACTGAGCATTTGTGCTTTATCTTTACCTAGTACGCCCTTCAAAACCAAATGATTGGATACATGGTCGCTGCGGAAGATTGTTTTTTCGAGATGAGTCTCTTGAATAAACCGTTCCATTTCGGTGCACAACTCAAGCGTTGACAATTCGGTAAATTGACCACTGTAACCATCAATTACTTTTTTGTCGCCACGATCAAAAGTCAATACTAGCGTCGCCAGATAATGCGGCTGCACAAGGTTAACCAGCCGCGCAGATTCCACCGCATGTTGTTCGCTATAGGCTTTGCCGCCAATACCATTAATCACCATGACCGATGATTTAATACCGGCCTCATGCGCCTTGATGATAGCGCTAGCAGTGGAGTCGAATGTTTCGCCTTTATCGATACGGCGTAAAATTTCATTATCGCCACTTTCGGCACCGACATAGATCAGCTTTAAGCCAAGCGCCTCGAGTTCCGCCAAGTCATCGACCGTTTTATTTTTTAGATTAGACGGCAAACAATAAGACGACACACGTGACACTGATGGGAGCCAGGTTTGAATCGCCTTCAGAATCGTTTTCAGCCGCCGCATCGATAACACCAGTGCGTCACCATCGGCAAGGAAGACACGTCGAGGTTGCAGACCCGATTCACCACACTGCTGAATTTCGTTTAGCAGCTCGGCTTCATCTCGTGGCCGAAACTTCTTTTGCTCGTCAGTGTACATTTCGCAATAAGTGCATCGGTTCCAGCTACAACCATTAGTAACCTGAAAAATAAGCGACCGGCCTTCACTGGGTGGTCGGAATACCGGTTGAATGTGCTGCACAGGCGGCTGAATATGGAATGGACTAAACATATAGATTCAAAATTACCGGGTGATAACTAATGAGTGAAGCTAGAGCTATTGAGAAGCCTCAGCTTTATGCCGAGCACGAATAAAATCTGAATGTGGCACATAAAGTAATTCGGCAACCTGACGGATTAAATGCTCTTCATAATGATCTTTAACGCCGTCAGCAAACACCACCTGCCACATCATTTCAATGACACGTTTTTTCATCGATTGATCGAACTGCTCATTCAATAATCGAGTGATGTGTTGTAGCGACACTAGATCATCGGCCTCTTGATGGGCTTGATCCATTAACTCGTCCAAAGCGCCATCATTCAGTGAAAACTGCTGCGACAACAACTGACGCATATGCGCAAGCTCAGAAGCGTCTTGCTCAAAGTCGGCTCGACTCACTTCAATCAATAGTGCCGCAGTTGATACTCGCAAGGCATGCTCGCCGTCGTACTGCTTGTCTGGCAAGGGGTTGGGTTGGAATAGTTTTTTAAGGAGTGATCTCATGCTTTAGGACTCGTATTGTTTATTTGGGTTTAATTGGTTTCGACTGGCTTATACAGCTGACAGCCATGCCTTTGTCTATTGATGCGGCAATTAATTCATAGTTTTTATTCATCACAAGTCAGCCTTTAATTGCTTATTCCTCGAGAGTATGCAAAATCGAATCGTGCTCTTTGAATTTGAATCCAATGACTTTAACCGAATTACGCTATATCGTCGCCGTCTCTCAGAAAAATCACTTCGGTCTAGCAGCTCAGGCTTGCTTTGTGAGTCAACCGACGCTGAGCATTGCGATCAAAAAATTAGAGGGTGACCTTGGTGTCCGTCTATTTGAGCGTAGCTCGAAAAACGAAATACGCATTACAGAAATTGGCCAGCAAGTTATCGATCAAGCGCATATTGTACTGCAAGAAGCACAGATTTTAAGCGAAATAGCGCAACAGGGTAAAGATCCTTTGTCGGGCACGTTTAAACTGGGGGTTATTTACACGATTGGCCCCTACCTGCTGCCAAACCTTATCCCAAAGCTAAAACAGCGCGCGCCGAATTTGAAACTGATCATCCAAGAAAACTTTACCGCCAACCTGTATCAGTCACTCAAGCAAGGCGCATTGGATGCCATCATCATATCCTACCCTTTTGCAGAGCCAGGCATCGAAACATCACCATTGTATGAAGAGCCTTTCGTCGTCGCACTGCCGCGTGAACACGCTTGGAACAAACGCAAAGAAATACCACCCGAAGACCTCGCCCAGCAAGACCTAATGCTGCTCGGTGCAGGGCATTGTTTTCGTGATCAGGTGATTAACGCCTGCCCTAACTGCATGCTGGGCAATACCGAAATCACACGTAGTCTAGAAGGTGGCTCACTCGAAACGATCCGCCATATGGTAGCGGCTGGCACTGGTATTACGGTATTACCGCGCACCAGTATTTTACACAGCCATCATGATGAACGGCTGATAGATTTCAAACCATTTAAGGCGCCTGCCCCAAGCCGCACAGTCGCCATTGCCTGGCGCAAGCATTATCCCCGTAAGGACACGATAGCGACTATACGAGAGACCATTCAAACCAGTCCACTCAACGGCGTCGAAATACTACAATGAAGCTACCAAACATGAATAAGCCAACGATGAACAACCCCGATCTCGAAAGCATCCTTCAACAGGAACACGAACAAGACCTAGAACTCATTAGAGGCAAACTTGTATCTGAAACCGCAAAAATGCCCTGGAGCGAATTACAGCGTTTTTTTGCCAACGGCAGCACTTTATATGTTGCGCCCGAACTAGACTTAATCGATGTAGCCTTCGCATTCCAACGAGACCTTGCCGATCAAGTTAAACTATGGCTCGATCAAGCATTAGTGGCAACCGTCAGCACCGATCAAGCAAAAGAATGGTTTGAACAGGACGCCCTGTTATGGACAGTGGTGGTGAAGCCTTGGGTGTTGATTCAATTGCCGAAATGATTCTGGTAACTATATCTAAGTTGGGCCGGTTTTTTGCTGGCTGATTGACTCAATCCTTGTGAGTCTTTTAGTATTGGTGGTATCAGGTTGTTAATTCAAGGACTAGGAGGACGCTTTTATAGTAGGTACTTTACAGGTGGTCTTCTAATGAACTGTTATGCTATGCGAGGTCAAAAACTATAAA
>JBLHID010000161.1:0-5043 GCA_047615545.1 Polaribacter sp. | reverse complement strand
ATTGCCGCCTGCAATCAGGATGACGTCGACTTTACGGTACAAAAAGCACGAGAAGCATTCGATGACGGTCGTTGGAGCAAGCTTCACCCAGCGCAAAGAAAGCAAACGCTGATTCAATTGGCCAAGCTAATAAAGCGTAATCAACATGAATTAGCGGTTATAGAAAGTATCGAGTCAGGCAAGCCGATTTTGGATTGCGAGACCATAGACCTGCCCGAAACCATTCAATGCATCATTTGGCATGCCGAGGCAATCGATAAAATTTATGACCAAACCGCACCGGTAGGTGATGACGCGATGGCCGTTATTGTGCGCGAACCCGTTGGCGTCGTCGGCTGTATTTTGCCCTGGAACTTCCCCTTGTTAATGATGGCATGGAAAATTGCGCCCGCATTAGCGGCTGGCAATTCGGTCATTGTCAAACCCGCTGAGCAAACCAGTTTAAGCGCTTTACGATTAGCTGAATTAGCGATGGAAGCAGGGATTCCACGCGGCATTTTGAATGTATTACCTGGTATGGGGCCTGATGTCGGTGAACCACTGGGTCGCCACATGGATGTTGATATGGTGTCTTTTACGGGATCAACTGATACCGGCCGACGCTTTTTACGTTATTCGGCAGATTCAAATTTGAAACAAGTGGTTCTAGAGTGTGGCGGTAAAAACCCTGCTGTCGTTCTAGCCGATGCAGAGGAGCTAGATCTGGTCGCCGAGCATATTGTGACCGCGGCCTTTTGGAATATGGGTGAGAACTGTTCGGCCAACTCGCGCTTGATTGTTCATAAAGATGTAAAAGACGCATTAATGGAGAAAATTATAGCCCGAACACGAGATTGGAAAACAGGTAATCCGCTCGATCCACAAAATCATTTGGGTGCGTTAATTGATAGCGAGCATTTCAATAAAGTATCGTCTTATTTAGATAAAGGAAAGGTCACGTTGGGTGGCAATACAGCTGAAGGTCGGTATGTGTATCCTACCATTATAGATTCGCTTGAATCGTCGGACGCGGTAGCTCAGGAAGAGATATTTGGCCCAGTGTTGTCGGTGATCACAGTGAGCTCGACAGCGCAGGCCATTGCAATCGCTAATGATACCGACTATGGGCTAGCCGCCAGTGTTTTTAGTGCGAATGGAAAACAAGCCATCCGTGCTGCACGTGATATAAAAGCGGGCACGGTCACCATCAATTGTTATGGCGAAGGGGATATCACGACACCTTTCGGGGGCTATAAACAATCGGGGTTTGGTGGTCGCGACAATTCGATCCATGCTCATGACCAATATACCGAGCTTAAAACGATCTGGATCGATTTATCTGATCGAACATCAACTGACTCGGTTGATTAGTTCAATCGGTAATGCGCGATAGTGATTATTGATAAAGAATGTTGATAACGAATGATTGATGTCACTCAGTCGCCACCTGATCTAGGTGACAGTGGTTGGGCTGCTATTTTGCCCAACCGTGAATCGCAGCCGCCATTAGATGCCGATATCCACGCCGACTACCTAATTGTCGGTGCTGGTTTCGCTGGGTTATCAGCAGCGCGGCGATTGATGCAATTGGATTCAACTGCCAAAATCGTGATTGTGGAATCTCGACAGGTGGCCGAGGGTCCTTCCGGACGGAATTCGGGCTTCATGATCGACTTGCCACATGAATTATCATCCAATACTTATGCCGGTGCTTTAGACAATGACCGAAGTGATATTCGGATGAACCGAACGGCGATTGGTTTTGCGAAATCGATGGTCGATGAGTTTAAACTACCTAAGTCGTCATTCGATCTATGTGGAAAGTGGAATGCAGCAGCAACTAAAGGTGGGCTAAAACACAATGCAAGTTATAGCGCTCATTTAGACAGCCTAAATGAACCTTACAAGCTGTTTAGTGCCGCTCAAATGCATGAGTTAACGGGCTCAACTTACTATCAAGGTGGGTTGTGGACACCTGGTACTGCCATTTTTCAACCCGCACAATACGTTACCGGCATAGCGGACGGTTTGGCGGCATTGCCACTCTGTGAATTGTATGAAAAGACGCCTGTTGTCTCGCTCAATAAGACCTCTGATCAATGGATTGCAAAGACAAGCAATGGCTCTATTCGAGCCAATAAAGTTATTTTGGCGGTTAATGGATTGATCGAGAACTTCGGCTTTTACAAAAAACGTTTGATGCATATTAATCTGTATGCCTCAATGACCCGAGAATTGACTACTGACGAAATCAAACAGTTAGGTGGGGCGGACACTTGGGCTATAACACCTGCCGACCCTCTTGGATCAACACTGAGGCGCATCAATGGCGCTGGTGGGCATCGATTACTGGTGCGTAATCGATGTACTTACGACCCCGCATTAACAATGCCCAATGGTCGCCTGTCAAGAATAGCTGTCGATCACGATCGATCTTTTCATAGGCGCTTTCCAGTGCTAAAAAACGTCACTATGGAATACCGATGGTCGGGGCGTTTATGCCTAAGTCAAAATAATGTTTGGGCCGTGGGGGAAGTCGCCGAAAATTTGTTTTCTGCTTGTTGTCAAAATGGATTGGGTGCCACAAAAGGCACGATTGCCGGTGTGGTATCAGCCGAAAAAGCAAGTGGAAAAATAGCCGATTCGTTAATGCCTGATTTTCTCGAGCAAGATGCGCCTAAAAAATTATTACCAGAACCTTTAATGAGATTAGGCGCGAACGGCTATTTAAAGTTTAGGGAGTTTTGTGCAGGTAAGGAACTATAGTAAGTTGCGATGGTAAGGAATAGAAACGGCCAAATTTTCACCGATTACGCTAGACAAGCGTTTCTGACTAAACTAACGTAAACCTTAACCCGCTGGCTAAATTATAGGCCTGCCGCATCACATCAATATCCTTGTATTAGTGATTTGAATATTACCCCAATGAAACCAACCCCAATGAAACCATCCGAGAAATATCAGTTGATTTTGAATTCAGGTGAATTCTATGCTGATGATTCGCAACGCCATGCCATAGAGCAATTGGATGAATTACAGGCAGCATTAATTGACCAACCTGTAGAAACGAGCAACTGGTGGCAAAGGTTGATAGTGGGTAACACGACTACCACTACGCCCTCCGGTTTGTATTTTTGGGGTGGGGTAGGTCGAGGCAAAACCTTTTTGATGGATATTTTCTATCAGTGCCTACCATTCGAAGAAAAACGTCGGTTTCATTTTCACTCCTTTATGAATCAAATTCACCAGTCTTTAAAGCAGTTGTCAGGTACGTCCAATCCTTTAGATGCCGTTGCGAATGACCTTGCTAGTGATATGAGAGTGTTGTGCCTAGACGAGTTTGTGATTACCGATATTGCCGATGCCATGATTTTGGCGGGACTGTTAAAGGCGCTTTTTGAGCAGGGTGTTGTGCTTATTACGACGTCAAATTGTCAACCGAATGATTTGTATCGCAATGGATTGCAACGCGCCAGGTTTCTACCCGCTATTGATTTAATATCAGAGCGTTGCCACGTGGTTAACCTAGATGGTGGGAAAGATTACCGTTTAATGGGTTTGCAGCAGACGCATTTATATACTGTGCCACATTCGCAGACTGTACTTAACGAAGTGAACCTCTATTTAGCAGAACATGTGCAGCCGATACAGCTTAGTTCTAAGAGTCTTAGCATCAACGGACGTGAACTTAGCTTTCAGTTTTGTTCGGAAGATACGGTTTGGTTCAATTTTGATGAACTGTGTAAAACCAGCCGAAGTCAGAATGACTACCTTGAAATCGCCCGTCTATTTAGCACAGTGATATTGACCGATATTGAGCAAATGAGTCATTTGACGGATGACATCGCGAAACGATTTATTCTGCTCATCGATATTTTATATGACCATCATGTCATCTTAATCTGCAGTGCGTCCGCGGTTGCCGACCAGCTTTATCACGGCATGAGGCTAGCTTTCGAATTTGAGCGAACGACAAGTCGCTTAATAGAGATGCAGTCGGATCAGTATTTGGCGCAGGTGCATACACTTCAATAGTGCGAATCAACAAGCTCACTGAATAACGCATCCAGAGAGCTTGCCTAGTGGGCTTGGGCTACCAAGAAAAGTCAGCAATAAGGCCGGCATGATCCGAGAAACGATAGTCGATTTCACTAAATTGAATACGTTCTAATCGCGGTTTGAATTGCTGATTGACGAGCATGTAGTCGATTACCTGTTTCTTTTTTTGATGAATATAGGAATAGCGTTTTTCGTGGGGTATACGTTGGGTTAGATCGATAAGGTTAGTCTGGATGAAGTCTTCGCTCGATAGTTTAGTGTTGCTATTATCTGGGTTTCCTATGATCGTCCCCACCACGTCGATGTATTGATCAGGTGGCGATAAGGCATTCAAATCACCTAGTAACATAAGCGATTGGCCGGAGTGAGTGCGTTGATATTGATCAACCCAGCGGGCGATGATAGTTGCTTGTTGCAACCTTTTAAAGCGAACCCGATGACCTTTGGACTTTGCTCGGATGCCTCGCATTGAACGCAAATGAAGGTTGAGAATTGAAATGCAGTTGGCCTGTTTGCAAACCTGAATCAATAATGGTGGGCGCGAGAAGAGGGGGGTATTATTGAGTGTCAGTTTGCTTTTCTTAAATAGCTGCTTTACTGATTTAACTCGGAACTCTGCTTTGATTAAAAAACCGATATCCATGCCGGACATATCATTACCTTCCTTCAAAACGGCATTGTACTGCACGCCACTAGTTTGCCTGATACGGTGAATAATTTGCTTCAGGGTGTTGATGTTTTCAACTTCCTGGAGCGCCATAATGTCAGGTAGTTCAAAATCAGTAATGATTTTTTTCGCGGCTAGTTTAGCCTTTGCGTTAAACTTTTTAGTGGATAGTACGGTCTCGTATTTTTTGCCATTATTAATGTCGTCAAATAGGCGATACATATTCTGGCTGACAATTCGGAATGAATCACTCGCTAAGGCTTGACCACCGATTAGTGTCCATAACAGTAGCAAGAAAAGAACCCATGAATGAGCTCGTAAATAAGCCAGTAAATAAG
>JBLHID010000160.1:0-5098 GCA_047615545.1 Polaribacter sp. | reverse complement strand
GTCCCGAGAAGCCTTTGGTCGCGACAGTTTAGATGACTAATTAGGCGGTATTTTTATGTCCTACTCCTACGCAGCCTCTTGTGTCGGGGTGGGACATAGTAAAATTCAAACTCAATGGCAGCATTTAAAGCATAATATTCCAAACGTCATATTCACAACGTAATATTTAGAACGCCAGATCAAAAAAGAATATATAAGAAGGTATCAATATGAAAAGTCATGCAAGAGTAGTCATCATCGGCGGCGGTTCACTGGGTGTAAACCTGCTCTACCATCTTACTAAGGAAGGCTGGACCGACATTGCACTGGTAGAAAAAGGTGAACTCACCAGTGGTTCGACTTGGCACGCTGCTGGCCTTTGCTCTAACTTCATCGGCAACATGACTGTGTCACAAATTCATGACTACACCATCAAGTTATACAACGAGATATTGCCACAGGAAACTGGACTTGATTCTACCTTCCATCAAACCGGCAGTATCCGTGTAGGCTTTACTAAGACGGAGGAACAATGGTTCCGCAATTTAGAAAGCCGTTCTAAAAGTGTCGGCTTTGATTTTAATATCATCAGCAAGGAAGAAGCACAAAAGCTAAACCCTTTTATGAACTTCGACAAGGCTCGTATGATTGTCAGTACGCCTAACGATGGCCACGTCGACCCGACATCTGTTGTCATGCCGTTAGCTAAATTAGCGCGTGAGAATGGTGCTGAAATCAATCGTTTCACTCAAGTCACTGACATTAACGAATTGCCCTCTGGTGAATGGGAAGTCATCACTAACAAGGGCACTATCATTGCTGAGCATGTTGTTAATGCCGGTGGTTGCTTCGCCCGTGAAGTGGGTGCCATGGTTGGGGTTAACGTACCGTTGACTAACCTTGAACACCAATACCTTGTGACTGAAAGTCACCCAGCCATCGAAGCGCTCGGTTGGGAGCTTCCGGTTTGTCGTGACTCTTACAGCTCAGCCTATATTCGTCAGGAAGGCATGGGGTTTTTGGTAGGCCCTTATGAAATGTGGGGTTCTAAACCTTGGGCCCTGAATGGTATGGACTGGGGTTTTGATCGTGAATTGTTCGAACCTGATCTTGATCGATTAATGCCATTTTTGGAACGCTGTTTCGAGCTAACACCAGAGTTCGAAAACGTCGGTGTCAAAACGGTCGTCAACGGCCCGATTACTCACACGCCAGATGATAATATTTTGGCTGGACCGCAGGGTGGTTTGCGTAATTTTTGGAACCTTTGTGGTGCCAGTATCGGTATCGCGCAGGGTGGTGTCGGCAAGTACATGGCACAATGGATGGTACATGGTCAGACTGAAATCAATATGGCACCACTTGATAGCCGCCGTTTTGGTGACTGGGCAGATAAGAAATATTGCACCATTAAAGCCATCGAGTCCTATGAAGAAATGTATGCGGTCGGTGCGCCGAATGTTAATCGTCCGCATGGCCGACCCAGCCGGACTAGCCCGCTTTATGTTCGACTGCTAGAAAAAGGCTGTATTCATGGTGCTACACAAGGGTATGAAAAGGCGCTTTGGTTTCAAACAGACGAAGTCCGCAGTGAAAGCTTGTCGTGGTCTCACACCGAAGCGCATAACGTGGTCTCGCAAGAGTGCAAGGCAGTTCAAGACGCTGCTGGCATCATTGACCTGTCGGGTTCGTCTAAATATGAAGTGTCTGGACCTGATTCTTTTAGATTCCTCGACAAGTTATCCTGTAACAAACTACCGGCGAAAGATGGCCGCATAAGTTTGACCCTGTTTCATGCCGAGAAAGGCGGCATCATGTGCGAATTCTCGATCACTCGATTGACGGAAGATCGCTACTATCTAGTATCGGCCATTGGCTCGGAGCATAAGGATTTACATTGGATGCAATCACACGCAGATGGTTTTGACGTGAAGATCGACAACCTCACTGACGATTTCAGTTCTATGCTGATCACCGGCCCTCGCTCTCGTGAGATTTTACAGCTCATGACAGAAGACGATTTATCGAATCAAAACTTCCGTTGGCTATGTGCTAAATACATCCAACTCGATAGTGCAAAAGTACTCGCGATTAGGGTTTCCTACGCAGGGGAACTGGGTTATGAGCTACACATGCCATCGTACCAGTTGCTATCGATTTACGATTCTATCTGTCGTGTGGGCGAGGACTTTGGTCTGCGTGATTTCGGTGGTTATGCCTTTAACTCGATGCGCATGGAAAAAATGTATCGCGCTTACGGCGCCGAATTCACTGAAGAAATCAGTGGCTTAGAGGCCGGAATGGGTAGGTTTGTCGATACCACACGTGAATTTATAGGTTGTGAGAATATCAAAAAACGTGCTGATGGTGAGTTTAATATCGAACTGGCTTATCTTGTATTTGATGATGATATGGCCTGCGAGTGCTTTGGGAACGAAGCGGTTTATCATAACGGTAAATTGATAGGACTTACCACCGGTGGTGCATTTGGACATCGTATTGGTAAAAGTCTAGCGTTTGCCTATCTAAAGCCAGCGATCATTGCGCAGGATCTTGAAGTCACTGTCGATACTTCTGCCGGTAGCCGAACTGCCCATATTGAAATGGATGCGGCTTATGATCCGACTAACGAACTATTACGCTCGTAATTTTTTGTCTCTGAGAATTTTAAATGTCTGAAATTAACCTGCCTCAATCCGCCGAAGTTGTCATCATCGGTGGTGGTATCGAAGGCTGTTCGATCGCGTATCATCTAGCCAAACGCGGCATTACTGATGTCGTAGTACTGGAACGTAAACAGCTCACCTGCGGCACCACTTGGCATGCCGCAGGGCTGGTCAGCATGCTGTGGCCAACTCCGACCCTAACTGGACTTGCCAAGTACAGTCATGAACTTTATGCATCGCTCGAAGCTGAAACAGGGCAAGCCACAGGTTATCGCCGAATTGGCAGTATTTCTCTGGCGCGCACAGAGGAACGTTTGGAAGAACTACAACGCACTTCATCAATGGCTGCTGTTTTTGGTGTTGAGTCTGAGTTTATCGATAATACAAGGCTCGAAGAGATGTATCCGGGTATTAATACCGAAGGTGTTATTGGCGCTTTGTATATCGAGAAGGATGGTCAAACTAACCCTATTGATACCACTATGGCGCTCGCTAAAGGCGCTCGTAATCAAGGTGTTAAAATCTTCGAGGACTGTAAGGTTAATAACATCATCACCGAGCAAGGAACAGCGGTCGGCGTTAAAACCAGCAGTGGTGAAATTCGAGCTAAAACGGTTGTATTGGCTGCCGGACTTTGGTCTCGCAATCTGGCCGCTGAAATTGGTGTCGACCTGCCCTTATATGCTTGCGAGCATTTCTATGTTGTCACCGATGAAATGGAAGGATTAACCAAGCGCCCGGTACTACGCGACTTTGATAAAGGTCTCTACTTTAAAGAAGACGCTGGCAAGATGTTGGTTGGCTGGTTTGAGAAAGACGCCATTGGTTGCTCGATGGATAAGATTAGCGAAGACTTTTGCTTTGATCAATTCGAAGTTGATATGGACCATATCGAACCTAACTTAATGGGTGGTATGGAGACTTTTCCTGAATTTGGAGAAGCCGGTATTCGTACCTTTTTCAATGGGCCAGAAAGCTTTACCAATGATAACTTACACCTGCTAGGCCCTACCCCAGAAGTCGATAACTTTTATGTTGCCTGCGGCATGAACTCAAAAGGCATTGGTGCCGCCGGTGGGCTAGGTAAGCTAATGGCAGACTGGATCATTGACGGCCACCCGTCAGGTGACGTATGGGAGTGCGATGTCCGTCGCTCGCATCCGGTGCAACGCACTCAAGATTATGTTGAGTCACGCATTCCTGAAGCACTCGGACATACCTACGACATGCACTGGCCATTTTACCAGTACAAATCTGCGCGCAACCTGATGTTATCGCCCATCCACCAGACACTGCTTGATCAGGGTGCTTGTTATGGTGAAGTCGGTGGTTATGAGCGACCTAACTGGTTTGCCCGTAATGGTGCGCCAGCAAAATACGAATACAGCTACAAACGTCAAAACTGGTTTGAGTTTTACGCCGAAGAGCATCGTGCGGTCCGATCATCGCTCGGCATTTTTGATATGTCTTCTTTTGGTAAGTTTGAAGTTGCAGGCCCAGATGCTCAATCCGCTTTGCAATACATTTCAGCAGCGGATATGAATGTCGAAGTCGGCAAAGTGGTTTACACGCAATGGCTGGATCAACGTGGCGGCATTAATGCCGATTTATCCATTGCTAAGATTGGCGACAACCGCTTTTGGGTAGTCACCGGTATTGCTTCATTCAATCGCGATTGGTGGCATTTAAAGAAGCATTTAAGGGGTGACGTTACCTTAACCGACATCAGTCAACAGCAAGCCTGTCTGTCAATCCAAGGGCCAAATTCGAGAAATGCTTTACAGAAAATTTCTGGGGTAGATCTTTCTGCTCAAGCATTCGAATTTGGTGTCGGTTGTTTCGGTCAAATAGCGGGCGTAGAAGTCTGGATGCAACGTCTATCTTATGTTGGGGAATTGGGATGGGAATTATTTGTACCCGCTGACCAGGCCGTTAAGGTATTCAGATCCATTCAAATGGCGGGTGCAGAGTTCGACATTTGCAACGCGGGGCTTCATGCATTGAATAGCCTTCGTCTCGAAAAAGGCTTTCGCCATTGGGGACACGACGTCGGTGCTGACGACAACTTAATTCAAGCTGGACTTGGTTTTGTCGCAAAGCCAGATGCGGGTGACTTTATGGGTCGTGATGCCTTTATCGCACAAAAGGCCGCTGGTTTACCTGATCGTCGGCTAGTGCAATTTTTGCTCAATGATCCAGAGCCATTGTTGTATCACAATGAAACCATAGTGATGGACGGTGAAATCGTTGGTTACCTGACCTCTGGCATGTACGCGCATAGCCTTGGTGGTGCTATTGGTATGGGTTATATCAATCGCCCCGGCATCAACGCCGATGCGCTTGCGGGTGCCAATTTTGAGATAGAAGTTGCTCGCAGCCGTTTTTCGGCGACCGCATCATTGAAGGCTTTTTACGATCCTAAGGGCGAGCGGATGAAGGTTTAGCCTAGCTGG
>JBLHID010000159.1:0-5375 GCA_047615545.1 Polaribacter sp. | reverse complement strand
CAACCAACACCACAATAAGGACAAACTGAATCCACCTTTTTATCAGCTTCAATTTGATGCGCGCCGGTTGCATTGCTTAATGCGCCAGTAGGGCAGGCCGCAACACATTCGCCACAGGCTACACAAGAGCTATCGCCCATGGCATCGCCGATATCAAACACAATCTCTGCATGGTGGCCGCGTTTCGCCAATCCAATGACATCATTTACCTGAGTTTCACGACAGGCGCGAACACAACGCGTGCATTGAATGCAGGCATCCATATTAACCGCGATAGCCGAATGCGATAGATCGGCTTTAGGTTGGTGGCGCGCCTTAAAGCGTGGCTTGCCAATCTCCATCGTTTTTGCCCATTGCGTCAGTTCGTTATCGAGCGTGTATGACCGTTCTGGCTGATCAGACATCAATAGCTCTAACACCATTTTTTGTGATTTTTGAGCACGCTCGTTGTCTGAGTTAACCACCATGCCCGGTGTCGGGTTACGACAACAGCTGGGTGCAAGCGCGCGCTCGCCGTCAATTTCGACGACACAGGCACGGCAATTGCCGTCAGAACGCAAACCTTCGGTATAACAAAGGTGAGGGATTTCAGTGCCAGTACGCTTTGCGGCCTGGATGATAGTTTCACCCGCCAGTGCTTCGACGCTTTTACCGTTTAAGGTGAATTCGATTGTCTCGAAAATTGTTTCAGGGTTAGCAGCCATTATTTGCTCTCCTCTAGTCCCAGTTCATGCGGGAAATACTTAATTACAGACAACATCGGATTTGGCGCAGCTTGGCCTAAACCACAAATTGATGCATCAACCATAACGGTTGACAAGTCATTGAGTTGCTCGATATCCCAGTTTCCAGTTTCCATAATGATCACTGCTTTTTCGGTGCCAACACGGCAAGGCGTACATTGACCACAGGACTCATGGGCAAAGAATTTCATTGAATTAAGTGCGGCTTGTTTAGCGCTATCCTTATCCGATAATACGATGACAGCTGCCGATCCGATAAAACAACCGTAGGGCTGTAATGTATCAAAGTCGAGTGGAATATCGCCCAGTGACGCAGGCAAAATACCACCTGAAGCACCACCTGGGAAATAGCCGTAAAAGCTTTGTCCGTCGAGCATGCCGCCACAGTATTCTTCAATTAACTCACGCATGGTGATGCCAGCCGGGGCTAAGTGAACACCTGGTTTATTGACGCGGCCAGAAACTGAAAAGCTACGCAAACCTTTACGACCATTACGGCCCTGAGAATCAAACCACTCAGAACCTTTTTGAATGACATCACGAACCCAGTAGAGTGTTTCGCAGTTGTGTTCTAGTGTTGGACGACCAAACAAACCAACCTGCGCAACATACGGTGGGCGTAAGCGCGGCATGCCACGTTTGCCTTCAATTGACTCGATCATGGCTGATTCTTCACCACAGATATAAGCACCTGCACCACGACGTAATTCTATTTCGGGTAAGTCATAACCCGACTCGCTTTTGAGAGCCTCGATAGCTTGGCGCAATACTTCGCTAACCGTAGGATACTCGTCACGCACATAGACATAACAATGATCGATGCCGATAACATTGGCTGCAATTAACAAACCTTCAAGGAAACGATGCGGATCGCCTAGCATGTAAAAGCGATCTTTAAACGTGCCTGGCTCACCTTCATCGATATTGATCGCCATCAAACGAGGGGCTGTCTGGTCACGCAAAATACCCCACTTACGACCGACAGGAAAACCGGCGCCACCTAAGCCGCGTAATGCTGTGCCATTGAGTGTTTCGATAATCGCGTCGCCACTGGTCTTGCCAGAGATTAAATCTTCATACAGCTGATATCCACCATCTGCTTTATAGGCAGAAAAATCGATCGTATCAGTTGGCATGGGTTGGGTAATGGCATTCGCATCGACCGCTGTTTTAACCGTATCAACCTTAGCGTTATCGATTGTGTTTTGGCCAACAACTGCCACGGGGGCTTTATCACAACGGCCAACACAAGGCACTCGCTGAACTCGCACGTCAGAACCGAGTGTGGATTCCAGCTTGGCAATCAGTGCTTCGGAGCCGGCCATTTCACAACTAACTGATTCACAAACGCGAACAGTCAACTGTGCTGGTGCGGTTTCGTTTTCTTTGACGATATCAAAGTGATGATAAAAACTAGCGACTTCATATACTTCGGCCGTTGCCAGTCTCATTTCGTTAGCCAGTGCAACTAGATGTGGCGCCGACAGATGGCCAAATTTGTCCTGAATTTTGTGCAGATGCTCTATTAGTAGATCCTTTGCTCGTGACGCACTACCCAGTACTGACTGCACTTCGAGCAGGGCGTTAATGTCAACTACTCGGCCTTTGGTCTTACCTCGGTTGCGTTTGGTTTTACGATCAACCGCTTGAGGATTTCTCTCTGCTATGGACATAAACACTCTCTACCACTAGGTTTTTAGTTCAGCTCTCAAATTTTTCTGAGTTTGCGTGTGGCTTTCTTAGCCGATGTTTTTAGCTGGTTATTTGTTCTTAGTTCAGTACGCCAGAATCTTTAGTAACGATCGCCTACTAAAGTAGAGCGGCCCTAAGAAATATATCGTCTACCGGACATTATCACTCGTTGATCTTTGCTTTGCAAAGTCAGACTATCGTTATCAGTTAATCTGTTAGCTATGGGGGCATGATAGTATAGAATTTGCCTATCGAGGTGGAGGCTCAAATCGACACATCTCGCCTTAGAACCGACAAATATTGTATTAGAATTTAAACTGCTTAGAATCGGCAACTGGTTAGGGATTAAATCGTCTGTGTGTCCTGCTTCAATACAGTAGGGCTGTTTGCTCTGTGACCTTTTGGTATCGTTTAAAATCGGCAGTTTAACCCTTTAAGTCATAACTTAAATCGAAATGTAAATATGCCTAAACTAGATCAATTACTCACCATTATTGAACAGGCCGAATCTTCGGGCCATGCCAAAAAGAATTGGCAACCGGGGCAGGTTGGCGAGATTGATATTCACATTAAGGCAGATGGCCAATGGCTCCATGAGGGACGTCCATTTCAGCGTCTCGTCTTAGTGAAGCTATTTGCAAGTGTGCTTCGTCGAGAAGGTGATACTCATTACCTAGTCACTCCTGGGGAAAAACTTGCAATACGAGTGGATGATGCACCATTTGTGGCGACTACGATGGAGTTGATGGACAACACGGAGCATCAAGCATTAGTTTTCACGACAACACTCGGGGAAAGCATTATTGCTGATGAACAACATCCGATTCGAGTAGAAATAGACCCAGTTACTCGGCTGCCAAGGCCCTATATTCATTTTCGAAATGGACTCGATGCACTCATTAGCCGAAGCGCCTTTTTTGACTTAGCCAATACGGCGCAAGAAGTTCAGCACAACGGGGATACACATCTTATTGTCCACAGTATGGGGGCTGAATTTAGTCTTGGCATATGTGATGAGTGAGTTTTTAGCATTAATTCAGTATCTTCGACAGTAGTGATGCACAATTGAGCTATTGGTAATTAGAAATCATCATCTAAGTCTAACTCCAAATGACTTTCGCTACCGTATCTAGTCATACAAACACCTGCATAAATCTGTACCTCAAAGCTGGCCTCCTTTTTAATCTCATCTGACAAATGCCCCATTAACAAGTCTTTGTGCTTTAGCGCTTCCTCTCGCAAAACAAAACGAGTCGTATGCTCTAAAAAGCCATCGGCCTCATCAAATATAGACAGCTGAATGCAATCTACGTTTAAAGATTCGCCACTATGCGACAGTATATTTTCTCGTTGTGAATAATATTTATGCCCCATCCACAAGCAGGCTAAAGGATCATCTACGCGCATACCATGTTTTGTCGTCATCATGTAATGCCACAATTTAAAAAATGGCCGCTCAATCCAACGGGCACTTGACACATTATCTCTGTTGGTCACAGTGCAATGAATTAACTTTATACTCGCATCTTCCATAAAAAATTCCTTTAACCTTATTCGTTCTAATAATAAAAAAGTAACTAACAACAAAAAAATAGTTCTAATACAACAACAAGTGACGTCGCTAACTAGTCCTGATAAGCAAAAATTTACTCCGTTATTTCCTGATTGTAATTGTCATCACCATCAACCTGATGCGAGATTTTTTCCATGAAGCGTATAACCCTAAACTATTTGAAAGATTAGTGCGTTGGTTAAGTTACTTTACTGATCGCCATTGCCGACTGACAGTTTGGCATCATAACTTAAATTGCGCTAGGGTGTCTTATTAGATCTCCTGTCAAGTTATTGATTTTTCACTGGCTCACCTGATTTGATCGGGCCCCTCTAGTGTTGGACTTTGCTATTTAGCGAATGGTTGTACTGATCTCTTGCACCCTATCTCGCTGATTACTAGTTGGCTGTTCCACTTGACTGCTAATACACGTCATAATATTACTCGACCTAGTATCGGTAAGGTCACGAACAAGGTTAAACCAATTAATAATTATAGCCTCACCAATAGTCTTATTTCTCTGTGTATTTAGGGTGCTTTCGATATGCCGCGCTCGTCGTGCGCAATGAATCGGCTAGAGTCGCCATTTTATTAAAAAATGGCTAAAATACCAACTCGACTGGAAAAGCGAGTAATTAGAGTTGATATTGAATACCTAAGTGGCCGAGCCTGTAATATGAGCGATAATAAGTTTGCCAAAGAATTCACCGAAGGAGATTTCTGGGATAAAGTGAAAAGCTATGCTCGAGTGGCGGGGGAGGGTGTTCTGGAACGAGCATTAACACTGTATAACACCTCGAAAGATCCGGCGACGCCCGCCTGGGTAAAGACCGCAATTTATGGTGCGCTGGGCTATTTTATCTCGCCGATTGATGCTATTCCGGATTTAACGCCTTTAATCGGCTACTCGGATGACTTGGGTGTTTTGGTCGCAGCAAGCGCAGCGATTATTAGCTATATCAGACAAGAGCATAAGGATAATGCAAAGCAAACATTGAAACAGTGGTTTGACTGAGCATGTATTTACCAATAGTCAGAAAAAATAGGTTTGAGACGGGCATAAAAAAAGGGCAGAAATAAATTCTGCCCTTTTTAGTTACTACCTGACTATTACGGCTAGCTACCATGGCTAGTTATTGCAGCTAGCCGTTACAGCAATGAAAAGCTCTAGGGCATCTTTAGTTAGAACTGGTTCATTGTGTTGTCCTTACCCGATGCTTTCAGCGCAGCTTCGCCAGCAAAGTAGCCTTTATGGTCGTCACCCATGTCCGAACCGGCCATGTTCTGATGCTTTACACAAGCGATACCCTGACGGATTTCTTTGCGCTGTACACCAGCAACATAACCTAGCATGCCTTGGTCACCGAAGTATTCCTTAGCTAGGTTGT
>JBLHID010000158.1:0-5386 GCA_047615545.1 Polaribacter sp. | reverse complement strand
AACCATTAGTGATGCCCGTCCAGACAATCGTCATTACTGGTTTGAGCAAAGTAAACTAAGGCACCAAGAATTTTCTGACCTTTTACGTAGCCGTCCGAGTGAAAAAGAAATCGCGCGATACCTGCATGACCGATTTGTCGCACTAAAACGTGCCGATACCGAGGAACACGACATCGGCCACCAGGTGCGACTCTATTGGATGAGTGCACTATTAAACGTTGATAAGATTATCGTCACTAAACAACGTAACCATTTTATTAGTCGAATATCTGATTATTCACTTGATTTTCTCACTTTGAGCAAACAATCAAGCAAGCCGCTAATAACCAGCAACGAAAGATAACTTTAGCAAAACCAGATAATCTTTGGTGCCTATTTCATAAACCCACTACGGTTCAGCTTACCAACTCTGATTCAGCCATATTTAATTCAATTACCTCTGGGCGTAGTGATTGTCGGTGACCAACATAACTCGATAGTTTTTTCTTACTAGTTGCGGTAGTCCTAACCTTCATCACTTTTATACGTTTCGAGTGATAAAATGGTTGTCCCATGCCATATTTCCAGTCGAATAGGCGTAGCTTAAATGACGTTGCTTACCTGTTTCGGCATTGATCAACATTGCCTTGCCCCGCCCACTGGTGACAACAAATTCACCTTCCAAATTGGTTGGCGCGATACCACTACAATCACCTAAGCCGGCAAAGCTGATGTAGCTTTGCTTTGCCGCATTCCAAAATGTAATCAGATTTCCACGCGGAGACGTAACCGCAAACCACCCTCCACTGACATCCTTGGCAATGCTGGCGCAGTAGCCTCGCATTTGACGCTGAATTGTTTCTTCCGCTGCCTTAGTTTTTATTGACTGACCGAGTTTATGAAAGCCAACCAGGGTATTGTGCTGACTCAAATCATCCTGATCTTGAAAGGCCAGCCCCACCAAACCATCTTTAGCCACCGCCATGTGTCTAATACTGAGGCTCCGCTGTGATTCGGGTAATGTGTATCTAGCGATAAGATCACCATTTTGGGCATTCAGATAAACCAATGCTGATTGCATAGAATCTAGGTTCAACTTTTCACGACCTGAATTTGGGTGTGTTTGAATACCACCAATGGCAACGAGGACATGCTCGCCACTCGCCGACAAACTCAGCTGATGTGGACCGACGCCATGAGCACTCCATTCGGCCACTTGCTGATAGCCACGATTGACATCCCTGACGCCTATCACGCCGCGCGCGCCTTCGAAGTCATTCTCGGTAGTGAACAGGTATCGACCATCAGCACTAAAACAGGCATGGCCGTAAAAGTGCCTTCCTTTTGCGGCTGATTGTTGGGTTATCAACTGACCTTGACTGGCATCCATCACTGACAGATATTTCCCTGGACGCCTGGCCATACACAGCAAGTGATTCGAGTCTGGCGAAAGCGCCAGGTCATGTCCACGGCTAGGCATAGGCGTATAAAATAGTGGCAAGCCATCTTCTAGGTTGATGCCAACAATGCCATAGCTGCCATCTGTGGCACGAAAAGCACCGTAGCCAGTGGTCGTCTTCGTCCTGCTGGATAAGTCCGATCCAAGCAACGGCGTTAGCGCAATCAAGCCTAATATCTGCCGACGAGAAAATGACTGTCTGTTGCCGATTGTACAATTCGCCTTCGAACGCGTGGTTTTTGGATTGGCCATCTTCAAACTAGTCCCCGTCGAAACTATTGAACCCCAACTGCGATTGATAAACCACGGTGGTATAGTGTTCGATTTGTTTAGCGACCTGCCCCAAACTATCCACCACAGATAACAATATCTGCCGATTAACTTCGTCACTCACCGCCTCATTAATTGGTAACGATAATGTCGCCAGTTGTTGTTGTGATTGCGCTATTAATTGGTCAATTTTTTCTGCTATAGATTGATTCTCTATCGGTTGATTTGTTTCGGTCCTTTTACCACTACTATTTTCTAAATTATAAAAATTGTGAACGTGTAAAGCTGGACCAAAGTATTTTGCAACTGCTTGCAAATTGCGCCGTATATTCGACTGCGATAATCCGCTACGCCATAACTCCGCTCGGCGCGGCTTGGCTTTATCGATAGATCCATCTAAGGGACGACCTAATTTCAATGTCTTAATCACGAGTATCTCGCCATAGAGTAATCGTAGTATGTCGATGCCAATATCTCGTGGTGTCTGCCAATAATTATTGTCATCCAGCAGTAGATTTCTATAACCATCACCCTGGCGTTGCCATTCATCAGTAATGCTCTGTAACATAGACTGTTGATTAAAACTAATAGCCCGAATAAATGTACAGCGGAACTGACCAGTTTTGGTGGCGGCCGTGAACAGCTCCGTTGCTTTTTTTCCATAAAGTAAAAGCTCTAGCGCGGTAATGCCCTGAACACCGACACTAAGCTGAATAAATGCTGAGTGATCCAAATCAGCCACATTTTGATCTGCTAATAACTGCCTTAATTGACGGCCGACCACGCTATGTTTATCAGGCCAATACTGAATTCTATTTTGTCTAAACAGATATTCAACTGGCCCATTTCGGAACAACTCGATCGCCATCCAGCTATCAACATAGGTTGTGAATCGGTCACGTAGCTGATTAAAACTAGCGTCAGTCGGTTGCTCACAGGATTCTATGGCTTGCTGGTTAAGTGCCACGGCAGATTGAGACAAGTGACGATAAGCAGGAATGACTATCTGATCCAGCAGGCCAACATTTAGGGCACGGAACTTTGTGCTATCTGCAGCTATCGACTGCAGACTTAAAGGGCTCAGAAGAATAAGCACAAGCAATCGCCAAATTACAATATTTGGACTTTTTATATATGAGACATTCATCAAAGTGACTCTAGGAAGGTAATTAGTGATTGCCGTTGAACTGCTGTCATTTCAACCACCTTTTGCTTCGCGAGTTGAGCTTCACCACCATGCCACAGAATAGCTTCGAGAAAACCACGTGCACGACCATCGTGCAAGAACTGGCTGTGCCCGTTCACAGTCTGGGTGAGGCCGATGCCCCATAACGGTGGCGTGCGCCATTCTCGGCCGGTAGCAACGCCTTCGCTTCTGTTGTCGGCTAAACCTTCACCCATATCGTGTAGCAATAAGTCAGTATATGGCCAGATCTTTTGGTTAGATAATGCTTTTTTATTGTCTTCAGCACCTGTTTGATAAGATGCCTTGTGGCATGCCACACAACCTGTTTCGTAAAATAACTGCTTACCAGCCAATACGATTTCACCACCCACATTACGACGCGCTGGGACTGCTAAATTTTGAGTATAAAATAACACTAGGTCAGTCATTATCTGCCCAACTTCACGATTCTCGTATTGCGCTGAGTCGCCTGATGGCGCCAATAAACAAACAATTTGGTTGCTCGTACAGTCACCACCAGACGCCGGCTGGCTGGGTGTTGACAAACCAATATCGCCATTAAAGGCGATCTGATTTTGTTGATCCAAGGTCGGTTGACCGGCTTTCCACCCAAACCGACCCAGCTGAAGATTTTTCGTGCTCGTGTTTCGAGACCAGGCGGCTCGACCTGAGATACCATCGCTATCGCGATCAGTGGGGTCGGCCTGAGCCAGAATATCAACCTCTTTTATCATTTCCAATAAACCCAAACCAATCATCGGCGGCGCTATGCGTGCTGAGAATAGCGTATCAGGATGCATCGGGCCGTAACCTAAATTGACTACGCTATAACTCGGCTTTCGCAGCGTTACTGTTTCATTCTCAGATAATAAAACTTCAACTTCTTCATATTTAATTTGTATTTGTCCTTCTGCTTTATGCCCTTTTATGGAGAAGTCCTGCAGTTGAGTACCGTAAGTCGGTTCGGGTATTACCGGTACCTGTAATGAGTCTAGTTGAGCCTGGTCTTGCTCTGACTGGGCGGGTATTGACAGTTGCAATAACATGGACACGGCATTGTCTTCTGGCCAGTTGGCTTGTGGAGGATGTCCTCGACCATCTTTAATATGGCACCTTTGGCACGATTTTGCGTTGAACAAAGGGCCTAATCCATCGGATGCTTTTGTAGACGCCGGTGCTGACACCCATATTTTACGAAAAATACCATTACCGACTTTAAAATTTAATTCCTGGTCGAACTTAAGGTTTTGAGAGGCATGTGAAAATGAGTTGCGGTTAACCGATTTCAGCGAGGTAGCATAGCCACCCGATAAATACTCACCAATTGCTGGCCCTGTAAAATCAAATTGAGAAAAATCAGATTGAATCACTTCAGATCGAGTAACGTCAGGGGTCACCGCAATCGTAGGCAGGCTAAATGCACTACCTAGGAATGCAGCGACCAACTGCGCTAAAAAAACACGCCTGGACATCACTAATTATTGGGTCAATTACTAGATCGATTCTGGACTATCAAGGCTATCAGAACCCTCTATATCAAGAGAATCCAGTCCTAATACTATTGCCACTGCACTAATCGCTTTAGTTTGCTCGGTAAGCGCAGTGATTGCAGCTTGCACCTTCGCATTCCCCAAACTATTTCCAGAACCAATCATTTGGTCGTAAGCTTCTCCATTACTCGCTGTATCGACCAAAATCTGCATTTTACTCATGGTTGAATCTAGCTTGGTCAGCAACACCTTATCGGCTTCAGGTTTTTTTGCCAACACTAGGTCGGCAATCGAAGGACCTTCTAGTACCTTGCCATTGACTCGCAGGTAACGTCCGGTGTACACGTTCTGAACACCGAGTGCATCATAATAATGTGAATAGTGTGTGTTATCACTAAAGCAATCATGCTCTTCTTCTGGATCATGCAACATTAAACCTAACTTCATTCTTTCACCTGCCAGCTCACCATAAGACAAGCTACCCATTCCAGTCAAAATCGCTGCTAGACCTGCGTTTGGCTCTGCGTCTATTAGAGTCGCTCTAGCCTCGCCTTTCGCACCCCATTGATCCACCATCCATTCTAGGTCTGTTATCAGTAGCTGTACTGCTGTTTGCAGGAACTTTATGCGGCGATCACAATTACCACCAGTACAATTCATAGTATCAAAATCGCTAACCGGACGATTTCCAGCGCCAGCATTAGTTCCGTTTAAGTCTTGCCCCCACAACAAGAACTCGATGGCGTGATAACCCGTAACAACATTCGCTTCAACGTCATCCACTTCGTGCAAGGTATCGCTTAACAGTGCCGGAGTGATATCTGAAATATCTATGGTATGACCACTGAGCAACAATTTTTTATTAGCAATAATGTTCGCTGAATACAGGTTATTCTCGTCTGATTCCTCTCCATAACTCGGAGCTACGTAGTCAATCAAGCCTTCATCCAGCGGCCATGCGTTTACTTTCCCTTCCCAATCATCAACGATAGGATTACCAAA
>JBLHID010000157.1:0-5430 GCA_047615545.1 Polaribacter sp. | reverse complement strand
ACGAATAAAGTATCGCCGGTAATAATCTCGTTACCCAGTTGATAGCAGGCTGAACCAGGCGTATGGCCAGGTGTGTGCAGGACTTTAATTTGACTCTCGCCGAGAGTAATCTCATCACCGCCATGATGTAAGCATGGCTTGGAGATATCACTATCCCAAAACTCAAATTCAGGCTTGAGTAAATGGATCTCCGCATGGCTGTGTTCTAAAATGCCTTCGATGCCGTTGATGTGATCGTGATGGCTGTGCGTCAACAAGATATCGGTGATTTTAAGATCGAGTTTTTGTGCTTCAGTAATAATCGCGGGCGTATCCCAAGCCGGATCCACCACCGCTGTACGTCGAGTGGCTATATCCTCAATCAGATAGACAAAGTTCAACATCGGTCCGAGTTCGAGCGCATGTATTTTGAAACCACTGTCAGACATTGAATTTAACTCGTAATTAAGTGAGGTTGATTATACTCATAAGCTGGATTTTTGACACAATACTAACGACAATAGGGTACTTTTTAAAATTCTCAGGCAATACTAAAACCTGGGCCACGATTAATAGGAAAATTATGAGCAAGTCATCGGTAAATAAGGTCGTTCTAGCCTACTCAGGCGGACTCGATACCTCTGTTATATTGAAGTGGCTGGAAGATGAATACGATTGCGAAGTAGTCACTTTTACAGCCGATATAGGGCAGGGTGAAGAACTCGAACCCGCTCGCATTAAAGCTGAAAAATATGGCGTAAAAGAAATTTACATCGAGGACTTACAAGAGGAGTTTGTTCGAGACTTCGTCTTCCCTATGTTTCGAGCCAATGCGGTTTACGAAGGTGAATATTTACTCGGAACATCGATTGCACGACCACTGATCTCCAAGCGCTTGATCGAAATAGCGAAAGAAACCGGTGCCGACGCCATCTCTCACGGTGCAACCGGCAAGGGCAATGATCAAGTGCGTTTCGAGCTGGGCGCCTACGCGCTCAATCCCGATATCCGTATTATTGCGCCCTGGCGTGAGTGGGATTTGAATTCGCGTGAAAGTCTGATGGCCTATGCTGCAAAAGCAGGTATTGCGATCGAACAAAAACAAGGTCAGAAATCACCTTATTCGATGGATGCCAACATGCTGCATATTTCTTACGAAGGTGGCATCCTAGAAGACCCATGGCTAGAGCCGACTGACGACATGTGGCTCAATACGGTATCACCAGAGAAAGCACCCGATACACCTCAGTATCTTGAACTAACCTATGCAAAGGGTGACATTGTTGCGATTGATGGCGATGCAATGACCCCAGCCGAAGTGTTAAGGCGCTTAAACAAAGTCGCAGGAGCACACGGTGTTGGTCGTTTAGACATGGTCGAAAACCGCTATGTTGGCATGAAGTCACGCGGTTGTTACGAAACACCAGGCGGCACTGTGATGATGAAAGCTCACCGAGCAATCGAGTCAATTACGCTAGATCGCGAAGTCGCTCACCTGAAAGATGAGTTGATGCCAAAGTATGCAACAACTATCTACAATGGCTACTGGTGGAGCCCTGAACGCCTCATGATGCAACAAATGATCGATGCCTCGCAGGTCACAGTTAACGGTGTCGTAAAAGTGAAGCTTTACAAAGGTAACGTATCGATTGCTGGCAGGCAGTCTGATACCAATAGTCTATATGACGAAGCCATTGTGACCTTTGAAGACGACCTGGGTGCTTATGACCAGAAAGATGCCGAAGGCTTCATCAAACTAAATGCGTTACGCTTGAAAATAGCGGGCAAAAAATAGCGAGTGAATACTTTAAGTCGACCATTATGTTGGATTTGGCTGTTAGCACTATTGCTAACAGCCTGTTCTCCAACTGATGATACTGATACTAAGAGTAAACCTGTAGTGAGCGAATCTCAGGTGCATTATTTTCTCGAATCGCTCAAGTTGGTTGAGCAGGCAGGCCGACAACTTCAAAGTGAAAATGCTACGCAGGTTCTGATCGAACAAGCGTTAGCGGGTATGGATGCTGGGATAGCGCTTGCTTTTAATGTCGACAGCGCATTTCTCAATCAACTAGACGTACGACTTGGGAAAAACTATCAGCGATACTTTGTTGAAGGTGTGCAAACCTACAGACTCGGAATTGAAGCCGCCGATCAAGACGAGCAAAAATCAGGACTAATTCTGCTCAGCCGCTGGGCACAATTCTGGGGAAATAATCAACCGGCAATCCTGCAGAAACTAGGCAACAAAACATAAGTGCAATGACAAGCATCTTTCGTCTCATTGTCTGTGCCGGATTAATGTTGTTTTCCCTTAACTTAATGATATTGTGCACGACCCCCAACAACTCCTACCGCTAATTAAGTTCTAAGCGTTTAGGTTCTAAGCTGGAGTAACCCTGACTCTTGAATCACCTGAGCACAGGCTGCTTCTTGGCGTGGTGCCATTAAGTGAGCGCCAGCGCAGCCTTCAATTTGGGCATAGTTTTGCAAGAGTTCAGCACAGATAGCCCGTCCTTCCGCCTTTTGGTCTGGAGCGCTATCCAGCCGCCGAATAATGTCGTCTGGTACATGAACGCCGAATAAGTTGTCATTCATCCAGCGCGCCGATTTAGCCGAAGCCAGTGGGCCAATGCCGATTATAAAATAGGCTTTCTCAGTAATACCTTCCTCAACTAGTCTATGGCAGTAGCGTTGTACGATGCCTGGGTCAAAACAATATTGGGTTTGAAAAAACTGCGCGCCATTTTTGATTTTTGCATTGATTCTATCTGCTGACCAATCCTTACCAGGGTCAGACGGAACTTCGGCACCACCAAGAAAGAGGGCTGGGGCAGGGTCAATAACTCTACCTGACGGGTAACAACCCTTGTCACGCATGTCTCGCATTTGCTGCATTAATTGACCGCTATCAATCTCAAATACTTCGGCTGCATCTGGTTGATCTCCAGCAGCCATCTTGTCGCCGGTTAAGCATAAAAAATTATGAATACCCAAAGCACTGGCGCCTATGACATCACCCTGTAATGCGAGTCGGTTTCGGTCTCTGGTGGTCAATTGCAACACGGGGTCGATGCCGTCGCGCGCCATGATTGCGGCCGCAGCAAGGGCCGACATGTGTACTCGGGCGCTAGCACCATCAGTAACGTTAACGGCATCGGCAATACCTTTCAGACATTGCACACGTTCCAAAACGACACTTGCACTTGCTGCATCGGGCGGCGAGGTTTCAGCTGTCATTGCGAAATGTCCTGCCTGTAATACTTTTTGGAGAGAGCTGGTTGGCTGTGGCATATTCTTTATTCTCGTTTGGTTAACAATAATTGGTTATGAACTGGCGATCATGAATTGTCGTGCGACACTACGTTCGAACCCTGAAGAGAGTCAGCGATAATATAAGCAAGCTCTAGAACCTGGTCACCATTTAGTCTAGGGTCGCACTGAGTTAAATAGCGTTTGCTCAAATCGCTATCCGAAATTTGACAGCTACCACCCGTGCATTCAGTCACGTGCTCACCGGTCATTTCCAGATGGATGCCACCGGGGTAGCTGCCTTCGGATTGATGGACGGCAAAAAACTGATTTAACTCGCGCAGGATATCGTCGAACTGTCGGGTTTTGTAACCACTATTCGACTTGACCGTATTGCCATGCATCGGGTCAGATGACCAGACAACATTGCTTCCATTTTTCTGCACTGTCTGGATCAGCTGTGGCAGGTTGTCAGCAAGGACATCTGCGCCCATGCGGGTTATTAAGGTTAATCTACCGGCCTCATTGTGAGGGTTGAGTGCATCGATTAACCGGATTAAATCGTCTGGTTTTGTGGTCGGGCCAATTTTAACCCCGACAGGATTTCCTATCTGTTTAAAAAATTCGATATGAGCGTGATCGAGTTGGCGTGTACGTTCGCCAATCCAAACAAAATGGGCAGCACAGTTATAGCGATTTCCAGTGAACGAATCAATTCGGGATAAGGCCTCTTCATAGTTGAGTAACAGTGCTTCATGTGAGGTAAATAGCTGGGTCTCGCGTATTGAAGGCGCGGTTTGAGAGTTGATGCCAAGGACTTCCATAAAACCGAGCGCATCTTCGATGCGCTCTGACATTTTGAGATACCGCTGTTTATTTGGACTCGACTCGGCAAAGCTCATGTTCCATCGATTGACCTGGTGCAAATCAGCTAGCCCGCCTTGTGCAAAGGCACGTAATAAATTGAGCGTCGAGGCACTTTGGTGGTAAGCGTCGAGCATTCGATTGGGATCGGGTATCCGAGACAACTCATCGAACCCTGCGCCGTTGATAATATCTCCCCGATAACTGGGTAAACAAATATCATTGATGGTTTCAAAATCTGCAGAGCGCGGCTTAGCGAATTGACCAGCCATGCGTGCAATTTTGGTGACGGGTCGTTGACCACCAAAGGTTAACACCACCGCCATTTGCAGCAATACTTTGAAGGTGTCACGAATGCTGTTGGCGCTAAAGTCGGAAAATGACTCCGCACAGTCGCCACCCTGCAATAAAAAACCCTTACCGTCAGAAATTTCTGCCAGGTTGTGTTTAAGATCTCGAATTTCCTGAGCGAAAACCAACGGTGGATAGCCACGAAGTTGGTTTTCTACCTTTTCTAGTTTATCTGGATCAGGGTAGGTTGGCTGTTGCTGTACTGGAAATTGTCGCCAGCTAGATAAGGAATCATCGCTATGCATACTTGCGTCTATTGGCATGCTAAATTTGTTACTCTCAATTGTTATCGAAGAGTGTTAAAAGTAGAGAGAAAATGGGAAGAATGCAATCACATTCGAAGCAATATTAGGTGTTCTTGGTGCAACAATCAAAAAATCATCTACGGGCTGAATGCACAGGCATGAAATTAGTGATAAAATTGAGCAGCGTGTGGAAGGCAACGTTGTTTAATATTGTTTCTTTGCACATAAAACTATAATTGAAACCTGAGAGAGAAATCTAAATGAAAAAATTATTACTAGCATCAGCTGTGCTGGCGACGTTGTCGGCACCTGTTGCTGCAAAAGATATTAACGTCGGTATCATCCTTGGTTTTACTGGTCCAATAGAATCTCTGACGCCTACCATGGCGGCATCAGCTGAATTGGCGTTCTCAGAAGCGTCTAAGTCTGGTCAGTTACTCGGTGGACAAACCATCGTACCCGTTCGTGGTGATTCTACTTGTATCGATTCGGCAGCTGCATCATCGACTGCTGAACGTCTTATCACTTCAGAGGCCGTCGTTGCCATTATGGGTGCCGATTGTTCAGGTGTCACCACAGCAATTGCAAACAATGTAGCCGTGCCTAACGGTGTTGTCATGGTGTCTCCATCAGCCACTTCACCAGCACTGTCTACTATTGATGACAAAGGATTCTTCTTCAGAACAGCACCGTCTGACGCACGACAGGGTCAGGTATTAACCGACATCTTAATTGGTCG
>JBLHID010000156.1:0-5550 GCA_047615545.1 Polaribacter sp. | reverse complement strand
ACGCCTATTTAGCTATCAAGTTAATATCAAAGCGATGATTTACAGCCGTAAAAATCTCTTCAGTCACGGCTGAAATTGATCGATTTGCATCAATAACTTGATATCGTTTAGGGTCTGACGCTGCGATTTGTAAAAATGCTTGCCTGACTTTTGCGTGATATTCATTGCCCATTTTTTCAAATCGATCTTCTTTTCCACCTCGACCTAAAGCCCGTTGCAGAGCAATTGACTCAGGAACGTCGAGTATTATCACTAGTTCAGGCTCAAAAGTACCCACCACTTCGCGATGGATTGTCTCGACCAAATCTAGTCCTAGGTTACCTGCAATGCCCTGAAAAGCTCGGCTAGAATCTGCATATCGATCACTGATTACCCAACCACCTTGTTCTAACATAGGCCAAATGGTATCGACTAAATGTGAGCGTCTAGAAGCATACATGAGCAATAGCTCAGTCATGCTATCCCATTTCTCTGGTTCACCCTCGACCAATAGCTTGCGTATATCTTCAGCAGCAGGTGAACCACCTGGCTCCCGGGTTAGAAGAACCTGATCGCTGATGGCACTCAAGGCTTCGTGCAATAGTCTGGTTTGAACACCCTTGCCAGAACCATCGACACCATCGATTACAATCATTTTGTTATTCAATGAAAGTGTTTGGGCCATAATGATCTATTCGGCTAGATTCGAGTCGACTTGGCTCGATATTCTTTTCTTAGGTTTACGTCCTTTAAGTTGATATTTGATGACGGCATTATTATGTTCTTTCAATGTCTCAGAAAAATAGTGTGTGCCATTGCCTTTGGCAACAAAATATAGTGCCTTGCTATCGGCTGGGTGCAATGCTGCTTCAATTGAATCTAGGCCTGGTAAAGCAATCGGTGTAGGTGTTAGTCCTTTGTGTAAGTAAGTATTGTATGGCGTATCGGCTTTCAGATCTTTACGCCGAATATTGCCATCAAAGCTCTCCCCCATTCCATAAATAATAGTTGGGTCGGTTTGAAGTCGCATGTTTTTATTTAGACGCTGAATAAAAACTGCTGCGATCAATGGCCTTTCATAGCCAGCACCTGTTTCTTTTTCTATGATAGATGCCAGTGTCAGGGCTTCGTAAGCGGATTTCAATGGGAGATTTTTAGCTCGGTTGTCCCAAGATTTTTGTAAATGCTTTTGCATGAGTCGGTAAGAGCGCTTCAAAAACTGGCGATCAGTCGTACCTTTCGGAAAGCGATAAGTATCCGGATAAAAGAGACCTTCGGGGTGCTGACCGCTTAAACCAAGCGCCGTCATGATTTCTTCATTTGACTTATTCTTGAGCGTGTTTCGAATCACAGGATTAATTTCTAACTGGGCCATCATCTGACGAAAAGACCAACCCTCGATAACGGTGAAGCTATATTGAATCGAATTGCCGGTCGTAAATAGCTCGAGAAGACCAGAAGTTGATTGCCCATCGCGAAGCCGATATTCACCGGCACGCACCTTGGTTTCTACACCCTTCAATTTGGCTAAAAGGATAAATAGCCAGGGATCTTCGATAATTTTTGCGAGGCTGAGTTTGTACGAAATAGCCTTTATATTGGTACCAGGCTCGATCAAAAACACAGTCTCATCGCCTGATAGTTGAATGTCTTTATATTGAAATCTGAATAGTTGGATTGACAGTATTGAGATAGCCAATACAAATAACATTAGGCTCCAAAGTGTGATTTTTTTAATAAATTTATGTAACATTAGTTTATTGCCTAAACATTAGGGAGGGGCCCATGGTTAAAATGTTTCATCATCAAACGAGAGATGGTTCCAGTTTCGAACGCTTGCCCATTAATTGAGCCAATCGGACGGATGCCTTGCACGCTATTGCAAAGAAAGCTCTCGTCTGCCTGTAGAAGTTGATCCAATTTAAAACGATCAATGTGAACTGGTTTTCCTATTTTACCTGAATGCTCGATGATTTTGGACCGCATAATTCCGTCGACGCCAGATAAAGACAGGCTAGGTGTAAACAGTTGGCCATCTTTGATAAAAAATAAATTGCTGATAATACCTTCGACAATAAACCCTTCGGTATCGCACAGAATGGCTTCATCTTTATCTTGTTTGTTGCTCAGCTCTATCGTCGCCAAAATATAATCAAGTCGATTTAGATGCTTCAAGCCGGAAAGGTTGGGGTTAATGGGTAATTTTGTATCACACACCGATACCTTTAAGGCAGTAATGCTAGGCTGGGTGTAGGGATAAGATAAAACAAACACAGAGCTTTGATTAGCGTAAGGTAGGTTGAGTCCCCTGCCACCAAGGCCTCGTGTGACTATTATTTTAACAACGCAAGTGTCAGTGTTATTGGTTACTTCGGTTACTTTATTTTCTAGCCAGTCGTAATCAGGAATCGGCAAATAGAGTTGTTTACAGCCCTTAACTAGACGCTGGTAATGTGACAGCCAGTAAGGGACTTCCCCGTCAACTTTAAGTAGTGTCTCAAACAGTCCATCACCGTAGTGTAAACCACGTTCTTGCCATTCGAGAGCCTCATTAATGAGCGGCTCGTTAATAAGTGACTCAGGCATCAACTTTAATGGCGTTTAGTAGCCCGCGAGCCTTGTGTCGTGTTTCCATTAACTCTTTTTCAGGCACCGAATCGTAAACTATGCCTCCACCGGCTCGGAAACTGACTTGATTCTGATTGTATAGCAATGTGCGAATGAGAATATTGAGATCCATTTGACCATCTAGCCCTATGTAACCGAGTGAACCTGTATAGGCCTCTCGTGGGGCTTGCTCAAATTCGCTAATGATTTCCATGCACCTGACTTTTGGACAACCGGTAATTGTTCCACCGGGAAACACGGCGTGGACAACATCGCTCACTGTTTGATCGGAACGAATAGTGCCTTCAATATTCGATACGATATGGTGTACATGTTGATAGCTTTCTAATACCATTTTTTCGGTGACCCGAACACTGCCAGCCTGGCAGAATCGACCCAGGTCATTACGCACTAAATCGATCAGCATGACATGCTCAGCTTTTTCTTTAGGGTGAGCCAAAAGATGGTTCGATAATGCCCTGTCCTCCTGCTCAGTTTTACCGCGCGGGTGCGTACCTGCGATTGGACGTGACTGAGCGACTCCATTCTTAACAGAAACCAGTCTTTCGGGTGATGAGCTAATTATGTATTGATCGTTGTATTTTACGAGAGCTGAAAACTGCGCTGGATTACTATGACTAAGACTATGATAAAGCGCAATTGGATCACAGTGTTGGTCAAACTCAACCTGCCATTTTCGTGACAGATTCGCCTGGAATATGTCGCCATCTCGTATGTACTGTTTAGCCTTTATGATGAAATCTAGGTAGTGCGTAGGATCGTCTTCTGTAATTTTTCCAATGGCCAGCTCTCTAGGGTTGTAAACACCAGCTTCAGCGATATCTTCTAGCATTGTATTGATCAGGCTTTCGAAACCATCTTCAACGACTATGTAGGCTTTATCCTGATCGTGGTCTAGGATGATTGCTGCGGGAATTCTGGCCTTAAATGCGATTGGTAGCGAGGACTTTTCAGGGAAAAACTGCACACTGGGTTCAACCGATTGCGCATATTCGTAGCTTAAAAAAACAAACCAGCCGCCACTAAATGGTAAGTCTGACTGTTGATCTGGGTTTGCAATATTGACGTCTATTGAACTGAGGCAATCTTCATCCCCAATCCATTGAGAAACAATAGATTGGGGATGCGAAAGTAATATCGAGTAGCGGGAATTGGCTCCGCCACTCGAGTTAGATGCTAGTAGATAAGGGTAGCTATCAGGCTTGAGTGCATGAACAGCAACTAGATCTGGGATTCCTTCGAGTTTTCGGCTGATAGTCACGGATGATCATATCGTCTTGAAAATACAAGTTCCGTTGGTGCCGCCAAAGCCAAATGAATTTGACATTGAGACATCTAGTTTCAAGTCTCGAGCGGTATTAGCGACATAGTCGAGATCACAGTCAGGGTCTTGATTGTCTAGATTAATCGTCGGAGGAATCACTTGGTCTCGTAACGCTAATATTGAAAATATAGCTTCAATACCACCGGCAGCACCCAATAAATGACCTGTCATTGATTTAGTCGAGCTTACAACAAGCTTGTAGGCGTGATCGCCCATAGCGAGCTTGACAGCCATTGTTTCGGCTACATCTCCGGCAGGCGTAGAAGTACCGTGCGCATTAATATAACCAACATCTTCAGCATTGAGCCCTGCATCATTCATCGCATTCTTCATACAACGTGCAGCGCCCTCACCTGTTGGCGATGGTGACGTCATGTGAAAAGCATCGCCACTCATGCCATAGCCAACTATTTCGCAGTAGATATTTGCGCCACGTTTTTTGGCCATCTCGTATTCTTCTAAAACAACGACACCAGCACCATCACCCAGTACAAAACCATCGCGGTCTCGATCCCAAGGCCGGCTTGCAGCTTCGGGGTCATCGTTACGAGTGGATAAAGCACGAGCGGCGGCGAAACCACCAACACCTAGAGGACAAGTGGCCATTTCGGCACCACCAGCAACCATTACGTCGGCATCTCCATAAGAAATCATTCTGGCTGCGTCACCAATGTTGTGTGCACCCGTGGTACAGGCACTAACAATAGAAATATTCGGACCTTTGAGGCCACGCATGATCGACAAGTTACCTGAGACCATATTGACAATTGAACTAGGGACAAAAAATGGAGATATCTTTCTAGATCCACCGACAACAAATGAATCTCGGTTTTTTTCGATGGTGGGTAGTCCGCCAATACCTGACCCAATTGCAACGCCTATTCTTTCGGCATTCTCATCAGTTACTTCGATACCAGAGTCGTCTAACGCCTGAATACCTGCGGCTAAACCATAATGGATAAAGATATCCATTTTCTTCTGATCTTTGGGTTTGATATATAGAGATGCGTCAAAGTTCTTAACAGAACCCGATATCTGAGCACTAAAGCCGCTGGCGTCGAATGCTGTTATCGGCGCTATACCACTTTTACCGGCGATAATATTTTTCCAGGACTCTTCGACTGTATTTCCAACCGGGGTCAAAAGCCCCAAACCAGTTACCACTACACGTCGTTTTGACATAATCGATACCTCATCTTAACTCTAGGACAATAAATGAAAATGCCGCTTAACATACGAGATGATAAGCGGCATCGTCCAAAACGAGTGTTCGGTTATAAGTTAGCGTTGACGTAGTCAATAGCTAGCTGAACACTGGTAATTTTTTCTGCATCTTCGTCAGGAATTTCAGTTTCGAATTCCTCTTCCAACGCCATTACTAATTCTACAGTATCAAGTGAATCAGCGCCTAGATCATCAACAAACGATGCCCCATTAGTGACGTCTTCTTCTTTAGCACCTAATTGTTCTGCAACAATCTTTTTTACACGATCTTCAACAGAGCTCATTTGAGAGTTTCTCCTGGTTAATAATTATTTGGCTGTCTAAGTGGCGACATTGTATTGAAAACTACTGCGAGTTGCCAGAATTGTATGTATTTATTTTTCCCTTATTAAACA
>JBLHID010000155.1:0-5552 GCA_047615545.1 Polaribacter sp. | reverse complement strand
CCCCCAATTCTATGGCATGGCTTTTTATTTCCAGCAAAATATCAGTGCGTGACTGCTTATCCATGCCTGCTAGGGCTTTCTCTAATATTGCAATATATTGACTGTTGGTCATGTGAGGTTTCCCAAATTCTTCAATGAATTTTGGTTTTGCTGATTTTTTGCGAGCATGTCGGGTAATAGTTTTGTGCCAGCCTTGCTGAGTTGATAGTGACGGCGCGGGTGTCCAGTTTCCTGAGGCGTTACCCAGTTGGATTCAAGCCAACCATTTTTATGCATTCGATTCAGTAAGGGGTATAGAGTACCTTCGTTTACTTCGACGTTTGCCTGTTGAAACAATTGCAGGAGTTCAAAACCATAGGATGTTCTCTTCTGGTTGAGTGCAGCCAGTACGCAAAGTTCGAGGTAACCTTTGCGTAACTGGGATTGCCATTTTGGAAAGCTGTCTTCATCCATGGTAGTATTGAATACTATAATGCTATGCAATGCAAAGTATAATTGTAAGTCGCTACTTCAATCAGCAGAATAATTTGGGAAGTATTATTGTGGGGGATCTTTTTACGCTCTCAGTAGTTTTCGGTGGGCAGGCTGTTTATACTTCACGCCCGTATTCGCTGAGACGATAATGTCCATCATTTTACAAGTATCGAATTTGGTTAAACGCTTCGGTGATTTAACCGCAGTTAACAACGTGAGTTTCGATATTCACGCGGGTAGCTGTGTCGGTCTGCTAGGCCCAAACGGTGCGGGTAAGACAACTACCATCGAACTTATGGAAGGTATTAAGACGCCGACCGAGGGCAGTATTCGTTATAACGGCGAACCGCTCGGGCAGCAGTTTCGTAACGAGGCCGGCATTATGTTCCAAAACACCGCCTTGCAGGAATTTGTAACGGTGCGCGAGATGCTGGTTCAGTTCAGTCGTTTTTATCCGAAAACCGCAAATATTGATGAGTTAGTCGAGCAATACGCGCTGGGGGAATTTTTGCATCAGGATACTCGCAAGCTGTCAGGTGGCCAAAAGCAACGACTGCTGCTGGCTATTGCGTTAATCAATCAACCTAAAATATTATTTCTGGATGAACCGACCACTGGGCTTGATCCACAATCAAGGCGAAATTTGTGGGAACAGGTGCGTCGCGTGAAAGCGAATGGCGCGACCATATTATTAACCACGCATTACATGGAAGAGGCATACGAGCTGTGTGATGAAATCGCGATTATGGATCACGGTAAGATTATTGCACACGATGCACCTGACGTTTTGCTCGCGCGGCACTTTAATGATGTTGTGGTTCAATTGCGTGAGCAGGATATTCCGCCGCTGATTGGTGAGGCGACGTTTGGTGCAATCTATCGAAACGATAGCGCGCATATTGTGACCAGTGATGTGAATAAAACCATTGAACAATTGCTACAGTTGAAAATTCCGCTAGAGCATTTAAGAATCCGATCGCGTGATCTGGAGGACTTGTTTCTGGAGTTGACTGGCAAGGAGCTACGCACATGATGTGGAATCGTATGTACGCTTTATTTGTGGCGCGTAATACCGAATTCTTTCGAGACAGATCAGCACTGGCGTGGAGTATTCTATTACCTGTACTGATTATTTTTGTATTTGCCTATGCTTTTACCGATGAAAATCCAGAGAAGTTCAAGGTGGCTTATGTTGTTTCGGAAGCACTTGTTGTGGACGATCTGGTAGCAGAAGAAAGCAACCCAGCCTTCGAGAAATTCATTTCGACGCGCTATATTCAATTTATTCCGGTACAGGCGATTGACGCCAACCTGCGTAAAATCGAACGTCACCAGATTGATTTACTCATTGATGCCAAAACGTCGCGTTACTGGATAAACCAAACCTCTCCGAATGGCTATATCGTCGAAAAGCTTTTAGTCGCGGCCTATGCCAATTCACCTCAGACACCCATTCAAATCGTGGTTGATGGTGATGAGGTGCGTTATTTGGATTGGGTGATACCGGGTGTAATTGCAATGAATATGATGTTTGGCGCGCTGTTTGGCATCGGTTTTGTCATTGTGCGTTATCGAAAAATGGGCGTGCTCAAGCGTCTGCGAGCGACGCCAGTAAAACCGATTGAATTTCTGACGGCGCAAATACTGTCGCGTCTCTGGTTGCTGGTGATTGTTAATACCGTCATTTTTATCGGCATGGATTTCTTTCTCGACTTTCGAATGTTCGGCTCGTATGTAGATCTATTTTTGGTGTTTACACTCGGCTGCATATGCCTTATTTGTTGTGGTTTGCTGGTCGCCGCGAGGATCTCGAATGAAGAGGTCGCGAATGGGCTGCTCAACTTGTTGAGCTGGCCAATGATGTTTCTATCAGGTGTCTGGTTTTCGTTAGAAGGCGCGCATCCTTGGATGCAAAAGTTCGCGCTGATACTACCATTGACTCATGTCACTGAGGCAGCCCGAGAAATAATGATCGACGGTGCGGGATTAGCGCAGGTATCAGACCACCTGTTGGTGTTAACCCTAACCAGTATTATATTGTTGTTAATCGGTGCAAAAATATTTCGCTGGGAATAGAAAGTAATAAGCATTAAATAATAAGTAATAGATTTTAAATTAGTTCTTCAAGGAGCTCAATTATGACCATCATAAAACAAGACGATTTGATCGAAAGCATTGCTGGTGCGTTGCAGTTCATCTCATACTATCACCCAGCTGATTTTATTCGAGCCATGGATCAGGCCTATCAACGCGAACAAAATCCGGCGGCACGCGATGCCATTGCGCAAATTTTGATTAACTCGCGTATGTGTGCACAAGGGCAGCGTCCGATCTGCCAGGATACTGGCATCGTCAATATATTTCTAAAAGTTGGCATGAATGTGCAATGGCAGTCCGATATGTCGGTAACCGATATGTGCAACGAAGGCATTCGCCGCGCCTATCTGAACCCTGACAACAAACTGCGGGCATCGATACTGGATGATCCGGATGGCGCGCGTAAAAATACTGGCGACAATACGCCTGGCGTCATTAACTACGAAATTGTGCCGGGTGATACCCTGGAAGTTCATGTCGCTGCCAAGGGCGGTGGCAGTGAAGCCAAGTCAAAATTTGCGATGCTAAATCCATCAGATTCGGTTGTTGACTGGGTGTTGAGTATGGTGCCACTCATGGGGGCGGGTTGGTGTCCTCCTGGTATGTTGGGGATAGGCATCGGCGGTACAGCCGAAAAGGCGATGTTACTAGCCAAAGAATCCTTACTCGAACCAATCAATATTCAGGACTTACAACAACGTGGCGCCTCGAATCGAGCTGAAGAATTACGACTAGAGTTATACGATAAGGTAAACCGACTCGGTATTGGTGCTCAGGGTTTGGGTGGACTGACCACGGTGATGGACGTCAAGGTAAAAGACTTTCCAGCGCATGCCGCTAATAAAGCGGTTGCGATCATTCCCAATTGTGCCGCGACTCGCCACACCCACTTCACCCTCGATGGCAGTGGTGCCGCAGCGCTAGTACCACCAAGTCTGGAAGATTGGCCAGAGGTAACTCGAGAAACAGGTGCGAATGTTAAGCGCGTCAATCTCAATACCGTGACCCGCGATGAAGTGAAAACCTGGTTACCTGGTGATACTTTACTGCTAAGCGGGAAGATGTTGACGGGCCGCGATGCCGCGCATAAAAAAATGGTCGACATGATTGCAAAAGGCGAAAAACTGCCGGTTGATATGGCCGGTCGATTTATCTATTACGTCGGTCCAGTCGACCCGATTCGTAATGAAGTGGTTGGGCCGGCAGGGCCAACAACCGCAACCCGTATGGATAAGTTCACCCGCACTATGTTAGAAAAAACCGGCCTGCTCGGCATGATAGGTAAGGCCGAACGTGGGCCAGTCGCCATCGAAGCAATCAAGGATTTCGAGGCAGTTTATTTAATGGCGGTTGGTGGCGCCGCCTATCTGGTTTCGCAGGCAATCAAGGCATCAAAAGTAGTAGGCTTCCCCGAGCTGGGTATGGAAGCCATTTACGAATTTGATCTGGAAGACATGCCGGTGACTGTCGCAGTCGATCACCTCGGCGTATCAATTCATCAAACCGGCCCTAAAATTTGGGCCGAAAAAATAAGTCAGCAAGAAATTCAGTTTAATCCATCCGTTTAATCTATTTGGGAAGCTATCAAAAATGCAAATCAAGCTAGACGGTTTATCCGAATCGAAAACCTACTTCACCATGACGCAAACCATCATGCCGCGTCCTATTGCCTGGGTGCTATCGGAAAACGAAGACGCCAGTTTTAATCTCGCGCCATTTTCTTACTTTAATGCCGTGTGCACCGATCCACCATTAGTGATGGTGTCGATTAATTTGCAGGATGATGGCAGCGAAAAAGACACACTCAGAAACATTCGTGAGCGTTCACAGTTCGTTATTCATATAGCCAGTGATAGCCAGCTAGATGTGCTAAATAAATCATCAGCAACATTGCCACCGGGCGAGTCAGAAGTTCTGGCCAGTGGACTGTTGACCACTCCGGTCGATGGATTCCATATGCCACGTCTGAGTGATTGTAAAATTGCGTTAATGTGTGAGCGCCATCAAACGCAACCAATTGGTAACAAGGGACAGACTCTTCTGTTCGCTGAAGTAAAAGTAATATATTTAGATGACGACTGTGCTGAAGTGAATGAAAAAGGCAGACTCAAAGTGTATGCGGATAAAGTGCAGCCACTTTCGCGGTTAGGAGGTGGAGAGTATGCGTCCTTTGGTGAAAAGTTGATTGCTACCCGACCAGCCTAATGGATAGCATAATATGAAAACCATTGGTCTACTTGGCGGTATGAGTTGGGAAAGTACGGTAGATTATTATCGCGCTATTAATCGGGGCGTTAAAGAAGCGCTGGGTGGTCTGCACTCAGCGAAGATAGTCCTGTATAGCGTAGATTTTGAGGTTATTGAAAAGATGCAAAGTGCCGGCGATTGGGATGGCGCAGCCAATTTGTTAATCGACGCAGCAAAAAATATTCAGGCCGCTGGCGCAGATGTTTTGCTTATCTGTACCAACACAATGCATAGAGTCGCACCGCAGGTTGAGGCTGCTATTGACATTCCACTTCTACACATTGCCGATGCAACTGCAAAGGTGCTCAAGCATGAAAAAATTGTAACAGTTGGCTTGATTGGTACTGCATTTACGATGGAGCAAGATTTTTATAAAGGTAGGTTGGTCGAGCAATTTGGGTTGTGTGTTTTGACGCCGAATGAGAATGATAGAGAGATTATTCACAACATCATTTATGAAGAGCTATGCCTAGGCAGTCAGCTGCCAAGCTCTAAGTCGGAGTATCTGCGAATAGTAAGTGAACTGGCAAACCAAGGTGCGCAAGCAGTTATACTGGGCTGTACCGAGGTTGGGATGCTGATCAAACAAAGCGACACCAATATCAAGCTGCTTGATACCACAGAGATTCACGCTCAAAAAGCAGTTGAGTATGCGCTGGCCTAAAGGTTTAAAACTACGTAACTTACCTCAATACCCGCGCCAAACCCCATATCTCTACATTAGCCACGCCCGC
>JBLHID010000154.1:0-5665 GCA_047615545.1 Polaribacter sp. | reverse complement strand
CCCATGTCCGAACCGGCCATGTTCTGATGCTTTACACAAGCGATACCCTGACGGATTTCTTTGCGCTGTACACCAGCAACATAACCTAGCATGCCTTGGTCACCGAAGTATTCCTTAGCTAGGTTGTCGGTAGAAAGTGCTGCTGTGTGGTAAGTCGGCAATGTGATTAGGTGGTGGAAGATACCCGCTTCACGTGATGAGTCGGCTTGGAAAGTACGGATTCTTTCATCAGCAGTTTTTGCCAATTCAGTTTCGTCGTATTTAACATCCATCAAGTCATTGCGGTCGTAAGCAGCTACGTCTTGACCTGCTTCTTGCATTGCATCAAAAATTTGCTGACGGAAGTTAAGGGTCCAGTTGAACGATGGGCTGTTGTTATAAACTAGTTTAGCATTTGGAACCACTTCACGAATGCGCTTAACCATGCCGCCAATTTGCGAAATATGTGGCTTCTCAGTTTCGATCCAGATCATGTCTGCGCCGTTTTGAAGAGACGTGATGCTGTCTAGAACACAACGATCTTCTCCCGTGCCTGCACGGAATTGGTACAAGTTTGAAGGCAAACGCTTAGGGCGCACCATCTTGCCGTTCTGGTTAATCAAAACGTCGCCGTTTTGCATGTTCTCTGGTGTTACTTCTTCAACATCGAGGTATGAATTGTACTGGTCACCCAAGTCACCAGGCTCGCGAGAAACAGCGATTTGCTTGGTAAGGCCTGCACCCAATGAATCCGTACGAGCAACAATAATACCATCATCTACACCTAGTTCGAGGAAGGCATAACGACAGGCATTAATTTTTGCTAGAAAATCTTCGTGAGGTACGGTTACTTTGCCGTCCTGGTGTCCACATTGCTTTTCATCAGATACTTGATTTTCGATCTGCAGGCAGCAAGCGCCAGCTTCGATCATTTGTTTGGCCATTAGGTAAGTCGCTTCTGCGTTACCAAATCCAGCATCGATATCAGCAACAATTGGCACAACGTGAGTTTCATGATTGTCGATTTGCGACTGTATTTCTGCTTCTTTAGCCGAGTTGCCCGCTTCACGGGCTGCGTCTAGTTGACGGAACAGACCGCCAAGTTCACGGGCATCCGCTTGGCGTAAAAAAGTGTAAAGTTCACGAACCAGATCAGAAACCGACGTTTTTTCATGCATTGATTGATCGGGCAATGGGCCGTACTCAGAACGTAGCGCAGCTACCATCCAGCCTGATAGGTAAAGGTATTTTTGCTTAGTAGTACCGAAGTGCTTTTTGATTGAGATCATTTTCTGCTGTGCAATGAAACCGTGCCAGCAACCTAAAGACTGAGTGTATTGCGAAGAGTCCGCATCATAAGCATCCATGTCGGCACGCATGATCTTAGCGGTGTATTTAGCTACGTCGAGGCCAGTTTGGAAACGGTTTTGAGCGCGCATACGAGCGGCTGACTCTGGGTCGATGGCATCCCAAGAGCCACCAGCTGCTGCGCGGGCGCTTGTGATTGAATCGATATCTTTCTTTATTTGAGACATAGTGTTTCCTCTTTAAAAGTAAAAAAACTGGATGTGCTGCCGTTTGGGTAGGCATTCAAAATTGATGAGCGTAATGATAGTGCCTGACAAACTATAATAGAAATAAATGTTAATTATAGTTACTATTCATTTCATGAATATTGCGCGCGTAGATCTCAATTTATTAACCTATTTGGATGTGCTATTACGGGAAAAAAACGTGACTCGTGCGGCAGGCCAGCTGGGTATCAGTCAACCGGCTATGAGCAATAGCTTAAGGCGCTTACGAATCATGTTTGATGACCCGTTGTTGGTGCGTACTAGTGAAGGAATGACGCCAACTGAACGCGCCGAGCAGTTAAAACCGCTGATTCGAGATGTATTGTCCACTATCGATTTAGCAGTACAACCCCGAAAGTCGTTTGATCCGGCTTCTTCTGAACGAGTATTTCGTATCATGGCTAGTGATTATGCCGAGTCGACATTGATACGGCCGATATTGCACCGGTTGCGCAAAGAAGCCCCCGGCGTCACCTTAGATATCATGACCCCCAGTGATGTCAGTTTTTTTGATGTTGAGCAGGGTAAGGTCGACATGGCCATCAACCGCTTTGACGCAATCCCCGAATCATTCCATCAACAAATTATCTGGAGCGATAGCTTTGCGTGTTTGTTCAGTATTGATAACCCAATTCAGCATGATTTCTCACTCAACAATTATTTGCAGGCGCATCATATTTGGGTGAGTAAGACAGGCATGGGCGTTGGTGTCGGTATGGACCCTGACGATGTGCAAAATCTGGGCTGGGTAGACGAAGCGTTAACCCGGATGAAGAAAAAACGGCGCATCAGTGTTTTCACTCGTCACTATCAGGCTGCCATGTTGCTAGCGGAAGAGAAGGGCCTGGTCGTGACGATTCCTGCTAGAGCCGCCAGAATGCAAAAAAATAATCCTCGGCTTGTCATTAAGCAGCCGCCGTTTCGTATTCCAAACATTGACTTAAAAATGGCCTGGAGTCCTTTATTGCACCACAACCCAGCCCATCAATGGATGCGCCGTTTGATTGTCTCAGTTGGGCGTGAGCAGGCGCAATAAAGAGGTTTTTAGGATAGTTGAGTTAGGCAACTCCGATCATTTGACGTGTCATGCCCCGCACCGATGCATAATCACTTGAATATGAAGTGTTAGATCAATGCATGGTTATCGGTTGTTATTAACCGAAGGAATTTTCTTTGCCTGCTGACTTGGAATTTGTAATTATAGTGTTTGGTACTTTTTAGGGATTCTCTATCAAGTGCCTCAATTATATTATCAAACACGTAAGTGACTGGTCGAGGAGCAAAGGCCCTGCATTGACTGGTGGTTAGAAGAAGTTGAAATTTATTAGTTTCAATCCCCAACCTTTTTTATACCGATTCGTTTGGTAAGGTGGTAATATCTCGCCAGAAACGACCTTTAAAACGACAAATATAAAGGGAGGCCGATTTCTATGACTTATACGATACTTCAATTTGTAGTGAAAACTGCTCAGCCTAACTTGCATATATGCCTTTATTAACGATCAAGAATTTATGTATCGAATTTCCAGGGCGCGAAAAAATAGAGCGCGCAGCCAATAACGTTAGCTTCGAACTAAATGCGGGTGAAATTCTAGGCTTGGTGGGCGAGTCTGGCGCAGGTAAGTCGACTATCGGCAATGGTATTGTTCAACTACTCAGCACTCCCGGACGAGTCGTGTCTGGCGACATTTACCTTAACGATGATTTAATCTCCGATTTTAACGCCAAGCAAATCCTCAAAGTGCGGGGCTCGCGCATCGGGTTTATTTTCCAAGACCCGATGACCTCGTTAAACCCGCTATTTACGATTGAAAATCAGATGGTTGAAACCATCGTCAATTGTCTGGATATGAATCAACAGCAAGCAAGTCAATACGCGGTAGAGCTACTCACTCAGGTTGGCATTCCCGATCCAGAGATTCGAATTAAACAATTCCCTCACCAGTTTTCCGGTGGTATGCGCCAGCGCGTCGTCATTGCCATTGCACTTGCCGGCAAGCCCGAGCTGATTATTGCTGACGAACCGACGACTGCGCTCGATGTCTCGGTACAGGATCAAATCCTAACGCTGATCAAATCGCTGTGCCGCGAACATAATGTAGGGTGTTTGTTAGTGACACACGACATGGGCGTTATTGCTAATGTCGCCGACCGAGTTGCAGTTATGTATCGGGGAAACCTGGTAGAGATTGGCGAAACAGCGCAAATTCTCGGTGCGCCTAACCACGAATATACCAAAAGCCTGATCAGTGCCGTGCCACGCTCGAATATTAAAACAGACCGCTTTCCACAGGTTGAATATATTGAGACCACTGAGAAAGGTTTAAGTAGTATTGATGTTTCAACTCATTGGTTAGGTCAGGGAAAACATCACGCTCATAGCGGTGATTTAGTCATTATTAAAGATTTGAATTTGAGATTCATCACTCGCGATGCCATGTTTGAACGCAATCGCCGTTACTTGCAAGCGACATCAAATGTCAATATAACCGTAAAACAGGGTGAGACTTATGGCCTTGTTGGTGAAAGTGGTTCGGGTAAATCAACGATTGCTCGTATGGTTGCTGGGTTACAAAAACCCGACAGTGGTTCTATTCAGTTTGATGGCCTTGAACTGATTGGTAATCCAGACAAAGCCGCTATCAAAGATGCGCGCAAACAAATCCAAATGGTTTTTCAGAATCCCTATTCGTCACTCAACGGGCGCATGAAAATTGCCGATATTATTGCCGAGCCTATTTTATTTCACCAAATTGCGCCGCAAGGAGAAGTCAGTCAAATTGTTGGTGACTTACTCGATCATGTCGGTTTGGGTCGTCAGTCAGGTAACAAATATCCGCATGAATTTTCTGGCGGCCAACGCCAGCGTATTTCAATTGCCCGCGCCTTGGCCAGTCGCCCTCGGCTGTTAATTTGTGATGAACCGACTTCGGCACTAGACGTATCGGTGCAAGCACAGATTCTTAATTTGTTGAAGGACTTGCAAGATGAGCTTGGCTTAACCATGTTATTTATTAGTCATGACTTGCCGGTTATCCGACAAATGTGTGATCGGGTTTCGATCATGCGCCACGGGAAAATTTTGGAAACAGCGGAAAGCGAACAGTTTTTCGAGCATCCTGAAGATGCGTATAGCGCCGAGCTACTGAGTTTAATGCCTCGGTTTGATAATATTTATGAATCAAACTGAATACGGAAAGAACCAAACTAGGAATTAATTTTTTGGCGGCTTTAGTAAAAACCGTCTAACTATCGATATCAATAATCATTAGTCACTATTGGAGACACAAGAATGAAGAACAAATTGCAACTAATGGGTGGCCTGTTTTGCGCGGGAATACTCGCGTTTTCAGCCGCTGATGCAAAAACGCTGCGCTTAGCCTACGACGCCGACCCGGTTACACTCGATATACACGAGCAATTATCAGGCGGTGTATTACAACTATCCCACATGTCTTTCGATCCATTGATTCGCTGGACGAAAGAACTTGGTTTCGAAAACCGTCTGGCAACCAGTCATAAACGATTGAATGACACGACAGTTCGATTCAACTTACGCAAAGGCGTCAAGTTCCATAGCGGCAATACAATGACCGCCGCTGACTTTAGCTGGACTTTTGATCGTCTTAAAGTTAGCGCCGATTTCAAAGGCATTTTCGCTAACTTTACGGCGCTTAACGTCATCGATGATCACACAATCGATCTCGTGACTTCAGGCCCATATCCTTTGGTATTACACACTGCAACCTATGTTTTTCCAATGGATAGCAAGTTCTACACCGGAACAGATGCTAACGGAAAAGACAAAGGCGAGATCGTAAAGAACGGCGCTTCTTTTGCCTCAACGAATTTGTCGGGCACGGGACCCTTTACTGTCACATCTCGTGAGCAAGGCGTAAAGATTGTATTTGATCGTTTCGCGGGTTACTGGGACAAAAGCTCTCCAGGTAACGTCGACAAGATCGTATTCACGCCAATTAAAGATGAGCAAACTCGTGTTGCTGCATTATTGTCTGGCGACGTTGATATGATTGCGCCTGTTTCACCAAATGATTTTGGTCAAATTCGAAGCAGTAGTAAAGCTAATCTGGTCACTATGGCTGGCACACGCA
>JBLHID010000153.1:0-5732 GCA_047615545.1 Polaribacter sp. | reverse complement strand
GAAACCTGAGGAGATAGCGATAGCAAGAACGCTATTAACCAAATTAATGATGGGGAATGTTGAAGGTACAACACCTTAGCGACCTGCATAATGAACACCTCGGTAAACCTGTTTATATGAATTGGGTAACTACTCACTTTAGAGTAACGGAACTCGGTAGACGTAATCATCTATATTGAAAACGGTTTTTTTGATTTTAGAATTTTGCTAGGTGATCAGTAAGATAGCGCCGTTGCTCGATAGGTAAAACCGTCAATTAAAATCGCTCTGGATTCTTGTTTGCAAATCGTCGCTGATTTTGTTGGGCTTCGGTTGCTATCAAACCATATTGCGTATTGCTTGGCGCATCAGCTGGCGTTTGATGCTGTTGTTCGATTGAACCAGTTGCATGCCAAAATCGCGAACCTTGCTTTGCAGCGGATTATCGCCCCCATAAAGAAATTTCAGGCCACTGAGTAAATGTGTGGCCAAGGCGGTTTCGCTTTTTCGTTGACGCTCGAATTGGCGTAGTTTCTTTTTGTGCCCTGAGCTTTCATGCCAAGGTCTTTCGAGGTCGCCTATTAGCTTCATCAATAACGCTACGTCACTAAAGCCCAAATTAACACCTTGCCCAGCCAACGGATGTACGCTGTGTGCGGCATCGCCGATGAGTAATACACGGTTGCTCAACCACTGGTTGCAACTATGCCAACCCAGCGGGAAGCTCTGCCGACTGCCAATGCTGGTTACTTGGCCCAATCGACCGTCGAATGCCTCACTGAGTGCCGTACAGAAGGCTTCATTGTCTAGTGCCATCATGGCTTGCCCTAGCTCGTTATCGCAGGACCAGACTATCGAGCTATCACCATTGGCGAGTGGCAAGAAGGCAAGTGGCCCTGTGCTGAGGAACTTCTGCCAGGCGGTTAACTGATGTGGTAATTCAGTGGTTACATTGGCTACGATAGCTATTTGATCATAACTGCCACTCGTCACTTCTATGTTGGTTAAGGCACGTGTGTTCGACCCTCGGCCATCAGCGGCTATGAGTAGGTCTGCCGATACAGTCACGCCCGATTCTAGGGTGACCGAGACTGCGGTGTCCGAGTTTTCAGTCAATGTTGTAATTTTATCCGAGAGAAACCAGTCGATAGATTGCTGCGCCTGACATGCACTGTGCAGTGCTGCCAGAACTTGATTGTTTTCGACTATGGCTCCAAGGCTTTGGCTGGCTAACTGGGCACAATCAAAATCGACGGCGGCGTTGCCATTGTCATGCCAGATAAACATTTTTTCGTAGTGACAGACTCGATTTTGATCGATGGCAGGCCAGACGCCTAGATCACTTAAAAAAATTTGCGAGGTCGGGCTAATGGCGGACAAACGTAGGTCATATACGGCATCAACACCCGTATCGCCAGAACCTGCCTTTTTGATGGCTGACGATGGCTCGACCAGCGCGACTCGAAACCCTTTGCGCGCAAACGACAGGGCTGCGCAAGCACCCACCATCCCGGCCCCGGCGACAATAACGTCATAATGGTTTGTTGATTTGCTCTGCTTCATCTAGCTTGTCTCATTTCAAGCGGCCTCGCACCATAGCGTTACCACCTGTCGCTAAACCCATGCCTGATAACGCCACTTCGGATTTCAATGCGGGCATTATATCAAGCAAGCCTAAAGCGGCTGAACGACAGTGGTTAAGTATGGGTAAATCATTCGAGAACAGATTTACCAGACCATCGCCTAAGCGTATCACCTGCGTTTGCTCAGACTGCCTTAACTGCTCGTATGCTGCGAGCAATTGCGTTAATAACGTTGGATCTGCAATCACCCGGCCTTCCAGCAAACCTTGCAAGCTGGCAATATCACGCAGACCGAGATTAAACCCCTGCCCCGCCACCGGGTGTAATGCATTGGCTGCGTTTCCAATCAATACGCAGCGGTTTCCAGTCAACGACGTGGCTTCGGTTCGTTGCAATGCAAAGCTAAAGCGTTTGCCTATCTGCTCGATGAACCCCAGTCGAAAACCAAAGCTCTGCTGTAACGATTGCATAAATGCGTCGTCATCCAACGCCATTAAGTCGAGTGCGTCAGCAGGTTTGCACGTCCAGACACAGGCGTATCGATTGTGGCCGAGCGGCAGCATCGCCAAGGGGCCAGATTCGGTAAAGCGTTCGTAGGCGGCAGCCGCAATTGGCTTGTCGAAACAAACATTGATGATAATGGCTGACTGCGCATAATCGATGGTTTCGTGCTTGATGCCGAGGCTTTCCCTGGCCTTCGATTGTGCGCCATCGGCTATCAATATTAGATCGGCCTGCAACTGGCTAATGCCTTCAGGACTGCGGTAACTGAGCTGTACCTTCTCATCGACTTCGATAGATTCAAACGTCGAGCGAGTCAAGAGTGTGATTGATTCTGACTGATTAATTTTTTCAAGCAGACAGTTGCCAAGCAATTGGCTTTCGATGACATAACCGAGTGCGTCTAGCTCGTAATCGGATGCCTTTAGGCGACTGACGCCCCAATGCCCTTTTGACGAGACATGAATCGTTCGGATCGGTGCGGCTAAGTGCTTTATCTCGTCCCAGATGTCCAACGCCTTGAAAATTTGGACGCTAGCATATGACAATGCGATAGACCGCGTATTAAGTCCGGTTGGGTCTTTCTCACTTGGCAACAATGAACTTGATTCGATCACCGATACTTTTCGGCCTAGGTGCTGACTAGAATGTTGCAGTGCCAATGCGGCACATAAACCAATCATACCACCGCCAACAATGGCAATACTCTCTTGCTTTTGTGAAGTACCGATTATCGATGTGTCCATTGTATCTATCTATTATTTTCGGATGCCTGTTTACTTTCGGCTCGCCATTAAGGCTTCGATTTCGTTGATTTTTCTGGGCAGTGCTTCAGTGAGCACCTCGCAACCCGTGCTAGTGACTAGCACGTCATCCTCGATCCTAATACCAATATCCCACCACTTGCGGTGAACCGATTTGCTGTGTGCCGGAATATAGATACCGGGCTCAACGGTTAATACCATGCCGGGTTCCAACAGTCGCCATTGATCGCCCACTTTGTAATCACCGACATCGTGTACATCTAGCCCCAGCCAGTGACCGGTACGATGCATATAGAAACGCTTATAGGCTTGTTCTTTGATCAGTTTCGCCAGAGTGCCCTTCAGTAACTTCATTTCGATCAAGCCTTTGGTAATGATGCTGACGGCAGCATGGTGCGGGTCATTCCAATGATTACCTGGCTTTACCTTTTTAATCGCTGCGGTTTGCGCGGCTAAAACTATCTCGTAGACTTCTCGCTGAGCGGCACTGTATTTCCCGTTAACGGGGAAGGTACGAGAAATATCTGACGCGTAACCTTGCACTTCGCAGCCTGCATCGATGAGTAATAAGTCACCATCGTTGAGCACATCGGTATTTTCGGTGTAATGCAGAATACAGCTATTAGCGCCCCCACCGACAATGGCCGGATACGCATGTTCGGTATTGTTACGCTTGAATTCATGATCAAATTCGGCCGTTACCTGATATTCATATTGGCCTGGCTCGCATAGTCGCATCGCTCTTTTATGAGCGGTAACATTGATAGCAGCCGCCTGACGCATTAACTTCAACTCGGCTTTGCTCTTGAATAAACGCATGTCGTGCAAAATATAATCCAGCGCCAAAAATTCAGATGGCACCTGCATACCATTACGTGACTGAGATTTGATATGGCTCACCCAACCGATCAATCTTAGGTCAAAGTCAGGCGACAGGCCCATCACATTGTAAATACTCTCTCGGCCTTCTAGCAGTCCAGGTAAAATGTCGTCGATGTCATCAATCGGGAAAGAGTCATCAGCACCATACGTTTCGACAGCGCCTTCCTGCCCAGCTCGCCTGCCATGCCAGGTTTCCTGTTCGGCGTCTTTTTCGCGACAGAATAAAATATACTCGCCATGCTTACGACCTGGGGCCAAAACAATCACAGCATCGGGCTCGTTAAACCCCGTTAGATATAAAAAGTCACTCTCCTGTCGGAATGGAAAGACGACATCACGGTTACGCGCGACCTCTGATGACGACGGTAAAATAGCGATGCTATTTTTGCCCATCATCTTCATTAACTGAGCGCGACGGCGTTTAAATTCTGATTGTTTCATACTGTTTTTTACTGCAATTGTGGTGCGGGCATAACACGGTTTATGGTTTCGTTCAAAAACAAAACCGACATCCGTACATGCTCGACAATTTCAACTAACTGGCCTTCAGTTTCGGGACTTTCGCTTTCGTCGTGATCGAGTTTACTTATTTCAAGTAAGTCAGACAAACATTCGTGCGAAAGTTCGTCCAATTCTTTCGAATTATTTTTTGCAATAATGCCGAATCCATACAGGAAACCAACGCACCAGGTCTGAACCCCTAACAACTGAACACCGAAATCATCTGAATCGTCAGGTAGTAACAATTCGAAAGATAAATCCTCTGTATTTAACTGTTCACGACTAGCTTCGAATAGATTTTTTAGCACCTGTAAGTGTTCGATAGCTAAGACATCAGTGCTACTCGGCAACTCGTCGAGCGTATGCTGCAACCACACTGCCATTCCGCAATTATCCAGCAATAGCCCACAAAGGGTTCCGTGAGACTCCGATGCATCAACGGTAGCACCTAGTTTTTCCAGTGCATTTTGCACTGAATCAAATTCCGGCATTGTAGAAAACCTATAGATTTGTATAATTTAAAAATACTACCCTTAAAAAGTAGCCGAACTTAACAGTAACGGCCCGCATTGCTTCTGTCATGGATTAAATCAAGGCCAAAAATGGGCGTTTACCTCAGTAAATAATCATTTTAAGCGCTGGTATGATCTATGTCAGAGTCGGTTTAAGTCGTTACTAATTTTGTATTCTACCACTCACATAGCTGGCAAAAAATACACATTGGTTGACTGATTGTATTTAAAGCACGATGATTCGCTTATGGACTCAGATAAAACGCTTTTTACCGAAAATGACCTTCGCCAGTTGGAGCAGCGTATCGACCAATTAATCGACACGGTTGGGGCATTAAAGAATGAAAATACCAACCTGCGCCAACAACAGGAAAAACTGGTAACCGAGCGCTCCCAGTTGCTCGATAAAACCGAAACAGCAAGAGCACGCGTTGAAGCAATGATTTTAAGATTGCAGTCACTTGAGCTAAGCTCATGAGCGATCCACAGCCTATTAGTGTCACTATTCTCGACAAAGAGTATAAGGTCGCCTGCCCTGCCGGCGAACAAACTGCGCTGCTAGCATCGGCGAAATATCTGGACGAGAAAATGCGCGACGTTCGCGACAGCGGCAGCATTATCGGATCCGAACGTATTGCGGTCATTACTGCACTTAATATTACCAACGATTTCCTTAGCACGAGCGAAGCGGTGAAAGGCATCAGTGACGATTTATCACCCCGACTGAAAAGCCTTGAAGCTAAAATTTCGCTCGTTCTTGAGCAATCGGAGTCATCAAAAAATTAAATTTACTTTTCGTCGCAATCAAGCGTATAGTGGTTTTATATCTTCTGCGGTGTTGGTTAGCAGCCATCAAAATCCTTGAGCCGTTTTATCCACCTCGGGGTCTTTCGTACAACGCCGGTGTGCATGCCCGATTCGTCGGGAAGCCTGATGAGGTTGTCAATAACCCCACCTGAACCTTTGGTTCAAGGTTGATAGATTTGCGACGGCATCGTGGTTGGTATTCT
>JBLHID010000152.1:0-5844 GCA_047615545.1 Polaribacter sp. | reverse complement strand
CGCTCGCCAGTAAAACTATCATCACACCCGAAGATCTCGATGGCGAACCGCTGGTCACGCTCGGTTCAGGACACATGACTTATCACCGTTTGCGCGAAATATTTGCCGCAAAAAACTGTGTCTGGAATAACCGCTGTCAAACTAGATTGTTCCACACCGCTTTAAGATTTGTACAAAGTGGGCTCGGCATTGGGCTTGTAGATCCATTTACGATTACTTCACAACCAATCGGTAGTGTAGTGGTCAGAAAATTCGAACCAAGCGTTTCTTTCGACCTTGCTATTGTTTGGGCTACGGATAAACCAGTGTCTATCGTTGGGCAGTCGTTTATTAGCTGGCTAAAAATAAGGTTGTTGGAAGCAAAGCATCAATTCTCAGAACTGCAATTCCCTGATTAAGTTAGTTTGCCTTGCCGACACCAACCTGATGAATTTCATTCTAAAACACTGGCACGGTCAATATCCCCTAGCCATATCGTTTTGGATATTCTTCCTAATCCTTGGCATTGCTTTTCACCTAATTAGCTTTTTTATACTCGAACAGACAGCAGATACTAAATCAAACCACATAATGGGGATCGTTATTTATCAGCTTACTGGCGGCTTATTACTCTTCCCTTGGCAAGCCATTGGGCTATTAAGGTCGGCAGAGTTCCACTATAGCCAGTTCGGGCGACCAGTTGTTTTACATTCAGTGCAAGCCGTTATATTGATTAGCCTTGCTTTATTGGCGAGTCATTTTGTCGGAATAGTTCAAAAATCTACAGTCGATCATTCACTTAATGAATTTAGATCAAGATTTGAGCCGCCAAAATACAGTGTCCAACTATCTGATGATGGAAAAAAATTGATTGTAAAAGGAACTCTTGATTTCGGAATCACTGAGGCTGTAAGCCTTTTGTTAAAGGCTCATCCTGATATCAAAAAAGTGATGCTCGACAGCGAAGGTGGACGAATTTATGAGGGACGTGGGCTGGCCGCTCTATTCGATCGACATGGAGTCGACACCTACACCGACAATTATTGCCTGTCATCTTGTACTACGGCGTTTATCGGCGGGGCCAAACGATATCTAGGGGAAAATGCAAAGTTAGGATTTCACCAATATGCATTTGACTCTAAACGCCTACAGGTTTTTGAATCGTTTTACAGCTTACAAGACGAACAGAACAAAGATCTTGAAATTTACAGATCGAAGGGAATTAGCGAGCAATTTATACAGCAGATTTTCAAAAAACCAAATAGCGAAATTTGGTACCCCAGCCGCAAAGCTCTGCTAAAGGCTGGGGTTGTGAACGAAATAGTCTATCCGAATGCGCCTAAAGCACCAGAGAATAACTAGGCTGGACTCAAACCACGCTGTCTCTCATTTCTTCGGCGTAACAGTTCAACTACCGTCAGCAGGCAAATCGAGAAGAGAACCAATAGAGTCGCTACAGCTAGAATAGTCGGGCTGATTTGCTCACGTATACCTGAGAACATTGCCCATGGAATCGTACGTTGCTCATAACTGCCGACAAATTTTACGACTACTACTTCGTCAAAAGATGTAACAAACGCAAATAAGCCGCCAGAAATCACACCAGGTAAAATTAATGGAACAATAACTCTGAAAAAAGTAGTCGCTGGATTAGCGCCTAAAGTTGCAGCAGCTCTGGTTAGACTCTGATCAAAGCCAACCAGAGTCGCAGTCACTGTGATGACTACAAAAGGAGTCGCTAATGCAGCATGCGCCAAAATAACACCGAGGTGGGTCGAGGCGAGTCCAATCTCCGTATAAAAGAAAAACATACCAGCAGCAGAAATTATCAGTGGCACTATCATCGGTGAAATTAAAATACCCATCACCAATGTTTTATATGGCATTTCGGAACGACTTAAACCAAGTGCCGCAATGGTACCCAAGGTCACCGATATTATCGTAGAAAAAATAGCAATTATAAAACTATTTTTCACGGCACCCTGCCAGTTACGATCAGAAAAAAAATCTTCATACCACTTGAGAGAATAACCAGCTGGATCAAATGCCAACATTTCTTCAGAAAACGTAAAATATGGCTCTGCGTTAAATGATAATGGAATAATCACAACGATCGGCGCTATTAGAAAAAACAAGATAAGCCCACAAATTATCCGATAGGCGTAATACCAGGTAGTTTCGAGTTTGCCCGCATACGTAGGAAGTGCCATGGCTTTTTATCCTAACTTCATGTTGTCGATACCAACAATTTTGTCGTACAAAATGTAAAGTGCAAAAACAGCGCTGAGTAATATCGCTCCCAATGCAGCCGCTAAGCCCCAATTAAGAGAGGACTCTAAATGATAGGCAATAAAATTACTGATCAATGTACCACTCTGACCACCGACAAGCGCGGGGGTGATGTAATAACCAATTGAGATGATGAATACTAGAATTGAGCCAGCACCGATACCAGGAACAGTACCAGGCAAATACACCCGAACGAAGGCAGTGAATGGGTTTGCACCCAAGGACCGAGCTGCTCTCATATACGTTGGCGGTATTGTTTTCATTACGCTGTATAACGGTAATACCATAAATGGTAGCAATACATGAACCATCGCAATGATGGTTCCGGTTTGATTATGGATCATCGCCAGCCGATTATCATCGGTCAGAACTCCCCCCCATACTAGGATGTCGTTTATTACACCTTGTTGTTGCAACAACGCGATCCAGGCTGAGGTACGCACGAGCAAAGAAGTCCAAAAAGGTAACAACACCAATATCATCAATAAGTTGCTACTTTTAGCTGGCAAAATAGACAATAGATAAGAGATTGGAAATGCTAGAACCAAACAGATGCTGGTAATAACAAAACTTATCCAAAAGGTCCGTCCAAATAAATCTACATAGATAGATTGATCATCGGCTTTCGCAACACGTTTGCCTTCATCAGTGTATTGATAATCCAATGCAGTCATGTAATACGAGTCAGTGCTTGGCCCACTTTCGCGTTTTAGTACTCGCCAGTAATTAATGTCACCCCATTTCTTATCAGCTTTGATGAAAGCTGCTTGGTACGGAGCTTCAAACTTTTTCGAATTTCGGGCTGTTTTTCTGAAAAGACTGGAAAAACCAGGCTTTTCATAATTGAGTCGGCGTCCAGGACTGCCTATTGTTTTATCTCTATATCCATCAACAAAATCTTTATGTAATGCCACAAACACAGTTTCATCAGGGATTGCGTCACCTGTCTGATCCCAACCTTGCAGCATAGGTACTGTACGATTTAGGGTCTCTGCCACCACCTCGTTATCAACACTGCGCAGCAGCATTGAGGCTATCGGAATAAAAAATGTCACTAATATAAATAGAAACAATGGCGTTACTAATAGCAACGCTCGAATTTGAGCTTTGCGCTTAGCACGAGAGAGACTGACCTTTAAAGGCACTCCGTCTGCTGTCACCATAGTTTCTGAGTTATTACTTTCTAGTGAGGCATTCATATATTTTTATCCAAGGAAATAATACGGCTAGTACTTTTGACAGTGACTAGCCGCTGATTTCTTACAGACTTAAGGCCTAATTAGCCAACCAAGCATGAAATTTTTCATTCAAGTCGTCGACATTGTCTGCCCAGAACTCATAGTTATAAAGCAAAGTATGCTTAGCATTTGCAGGTGCCGTAGGCATATGTGGTGCCATATCTATACCCAAAGTAGCATGCTTACCAACCATTGGCGCAGAAGACGCACGAGTCGGACCATATGAAATGTACTTAGCTTGATCTGCTAGGCGTTGGGTATCTGTAGCAAATTTAAGATACTTCATGACTTCAGCCTTGTTCTTAGTTCCTTTTGGAACAATCCAACCGTCAATATCAAATACCTGCCAATCCCACATCATCGCTACTGGTTGCTTTTCTTCAGCAATAAGTGCAAATAGTCGACCGTTATAGGTTGATCCCATTACAACTTCACCGTCAGCTAATAGCTGCGGAGTTTGAGCTCCTTTTTCCCACCATACGACACTGTCTTTGATGGTATCCAACTTAGCAAATGCTCGCTTAACGCCGGCATCAGTCGCTAGCATGTCATAAACCTTATCTGAAGCAACGCCATCAGCAAGTAATGCCCACTCAAGATTATTTTGGGCTTTTTTCTCTAATGATCGTTTACCAGGGTACTTTTTAAGGTCGAAAACGTCATTAATCGATGTTGGTGGCGTAGAACCGACGTTATCAGTTCGGTATCCGAAGGTAGTCGAATAAACGATTTGAGGAATAAAACACGGAGACACAATGAACTCACCGAAATCAACACTTGGTAAAGTTCCATCTGGAGCTTTAGCTAAGGCTGCATCGTGGTCAATTTCTTCAGCCAAACCTTCATCACAAGCCAGAAGCGCGTCAGCAGCAACAGCGTCAACCAAGTCCCAAGTAACAACACCAGCTTCTTTCATTGCACGTAACTTTGCTACCGCACCATTTGCAGAGTCATCATTGATGATGCTGATGCCTGGATTTGCGGCCATATAGGGCTCGTGATATGCCTTTTGCTGACTAGCGGTATAAGCACCGCCCCATGAAACCACGACTAACTCTGTAGCCGAAGCTGTACTTACCATCGCCGCTGTTACAGCGGTCGCCAGTAAGGTTTGTTTTAGAACTTTATTCATATAGATATCTCCACCATTTCTCAGTTAATTATGAAATTATATTGCCTTACATTTTTGTTAGCTCGAGACTAACCAATCGAGAGCAGACTAATCTGAACAGTCTAACGCCCGACAATCCTCCACTTTCCAACCAATCTTCGCAGTATCCCCAACTTGGAGCTCCTTATGATCAGTTGAATTTGGAATTTTTACGATGAACTCATCATGACCACAAACGGTCATTCGGGTACGTATATGGTCGCCCAAGTAAATGAGTTCTTCGACCTTACCTTCAAACACGTTAGGAAACGAATTATCTGGATCAAGCCAAACTCTTTCTGGTCTCAATGACAGGGTTGTCATATCGCCAACACCACCTATGTTAATTGCCTTCGCAATCATTTCGCCATGACCATCGATATCAACTCGACAATCTTCACCGTCGATACTGGTGATTTTTCCGCGCAGTGTATTGTTCTCGCCAATAAACTGTGCGACAAAGGCATTTTCGGGTTTTTCGTATAGTTCGTTTGGTGAAGCCAGTTGCTGAACAATACCATCATCAAATACAGCTATACGGTCCGACATTGTTAGCGCTTCAGATTGGTCGTGTGTTACATACACAACCGTAACGCCTAGGTTGTCATGGATATGCTTAATTTCATACTGCATTTGTTCACGAAGCTGCTTATCCAGCGCGCCTAATGGCTCATCCATTAATACCAGCTTGGCATCAAACACCAATGCTCTAGCGACGGCTATACGTTGTTGCTGACCACCCGATAACTGGCCTGGACGTCGTTGACCAAAGCTGCCCATTTGCACCATATCGAGTGCTTTTTGAACTTTCTTTTGCGCATCTGACTTTGGCATATTTCGCACTTCGAGGGGAAACATAAGGTTTTCAGCGACTGTCATATGAGGGAACAGAGCATAGTTTTGGAAAACCATGCCAATATTACGTTTATGCGGTGCCACGTCATTAATAGACTGACCATCGAGCAGGATGTCGCCGTGAGTGGCTGTTTCGAAACCAGCTAGCATCATTAGACAGGTTGTTTTGCCAGAGCCTGATGGGCCTAGCATGGTGATGAACTCGCCCTCCGCAACATCAAGGTTAAAGTCTTTTACGACAAGCATAATGCCATCGTAACTTTTCTGGACGTTCTTAAACTGTACGTACGGCTGTTCGTTTGACACTATTAATGAACCCTCCTCAGGATTTTC
>JBLHID010000151.1:0-6146 GCA_047615545.1 Polaribacter sp. | reverse complement strand
ATTGGTACACTCAACTTAAGCTGTTTAATGGAATACCAGTAAATGTTTATTAAATTCAGAACCCTCTCTTTTCTTACGCTGATATGCACATCTTCTTTTATACACGCAGAAACTGTAATGGTTGCCGACTTTACACGCACCCAATTAACCGACTGGCAAGAAAAACAATTTACTGGTCGAACCACCTATGAAATTGAAGCGGTAGGTCAACAAAAAATCTTGGCTACATTCAGCATGAACGCTGCTTCAGGGTTATTAAAAGAGATTCATGTTAATCTTCATAAAACCCCTATCCTACATTGGTCTTGGAAAATAAAAAATACGCTAAGCAGCACAAATGAACGCGTAAAAGCGGGCGATGATTATGCCGCACGGGTGTATGTTGTATTTTCTGACGGGCCCTTTTTTTGGCAAACTAAAACATTAAATTATGTGTGGGCTAACCATGCTCGTATAGAAGAGCATTGGCCTAATCCGTACACCAGCAATGCTCAAATGCTTGCCATCCAAACAGGTGATGAAAAGGCCACTCAATGGCAAACTGAAAGCAGAAATGTACTAGAGGACATTAAAACAGTGTTTGGGAAAGAAATTACCGATATAGACGCTATTGCAATAATGACAGATACTGACCAAACAGGGCTAACAGCGCAAGCTTGGTTCGGAGATATTTGGTTTAGTGACCAATAAATCAATAAACCAACCCCCCGTTTCTTATCCTTTGCTAAACGTTAGCTCATCTTTTTCAAAGTAAACAATAAAGGACAGGCACTCTTTAAAAACACCTAATCTAAAATCGGAAAAACCCTTCGGATTCAGAAACGGAATAACCATTAGCGATTAAAAGTTGGATTTAGGCCAAAAAGCTGTTTCCCAGGTGTAGCTGCCAGTAAACCCTCAATGTGTCCGCACTCTTGGTGGTTTACCTTTATAGACACCCATCATGTTGACATGTAATACGGAAGCGCCCAACCCCACAAACGCGCTCTTTATACCGCGAGGAAATAGAGAAGATATCGGGTTAATATATCGAAACGCATGGCTGGACTTATTGCAAGGGGGCTTCTATCATTCTTGGGGATCTAAGTTCATTTTAGCGCCGACTTCGCGCCAACTTCGCCGGAGTCCACAACACCAAACTATTCATTAAAGTTATAAAGAGAACCGTTGATTGACACCGACCTGACCCGACGCAAAGATGACGACCCATCGTTTAATGAGGCCTGCTGCTTTATTATCAAGCTAGGCACGGCCGTGCACGTCTATGGTCCGTCTGCCGCCAGACTTGAGACCTATCTCAACCGGGTGACTGAAGCGCTTGGCTATGATGGGGTTTTTCGGTCGAGCCCGTCGGAAATCACCTTTGCATTTTCAAAACGCGAGGAGTGGTGGCAGCGTACTCACATCGCACCTGTTCCAGCGGGTGGCTACAACATGGCCAAGCTAGCCCACGTAGGCGAGTTGGTAGAGAAGCTGGTTTTAGGTGAGGTCTCCATTACTGAGGCTTCGAATCGGCTCGATGACATTGATGTGATGCCAAGCCCATGGGGCATTTTCACTTATGCCCTGAGTTTCGTGCTCGTTGGCGTCGGGTTTGCCGGATTGACCCAGGGAAACCTATGGGATGTTGCGATCTCAGGCCTTCTCAGTCTAGCAGTTTATATTATTGTTGTGATTTCAGATAAGGTTGGTGGTCGTTTTGCCGATGCGCTGCCCTTTGTATCCGCCTATTTTGCAGGAGGCTGTGCGGGCGTGATCAATATTTTCATCCCAGAAATCAATCACACACTGGTCACCCTATCCGCGATTGTGATCCTCATTCCTGGGTTTATGATTTCAGCCGGAATTATAGAGATCGTCGAAAACCATGTGGTTGCGGGTTCTGCCCGATTGACGGCGGGGCTGGTTTATCTCGTCAAACAATTTACAGGGGCTTGGCTTGGCATTGCAACGATTGGCATTTTCTGGACTTCGGGAAACAACGTTAATTTGCTATCGGCCTCTGGTATTGATACCTGGATCTTTATTGCCCTTCTTTTCATAGGATTATGTATTGCCTATCAGACTCTATTACGAGATTTTGTTTGGGTTTTGGCTAACTGCGCCTTTGCCTACGGCGTTGTAATTATCAGCAGCAACCTTCTTTCGGCGGATTTAGGGACGCTGTTTGGTGCTATTGCAGCGGGCATTTTCGCCAACCTTTGGGTCAGAGCAACGGGACGTCCTACCTCAATCGTTCTCATACCAGCTATCACGGTTCTAGTGAGTGGCTCAATTGGCTTTCGCGGCATGATGGTTGTTGCTGCGGGACAATCCGAGCAAGGTGGTGGTCAGATTACGCAGATGTTTGTTGTCGCCCTAGCCATATCTGCGGGGCTGTTGGTTTCAAATACCATTCTCCGTCCGAAAACTACGCTATAAGAACATAAATTGTTTATGAGGTAGCCTCCTGCATCAAGGTTAGTAAACAAATAGGACATCCATACATTAGCAAACTAAAATTGGCACAAATGCTCCAACTTTTTGAAAAAAGTCGAGCTAGGTGAAATGGTTTATGAGTTTAATTAAATCTGTAATTCTGGAGTCAGTATACCTATTTATCATTATTCGGTTTTCGACTTAGGCTTTTGGGAGGTCGTTCTTCGCCAGTGGATATTTTTAGCGCGTGTGTAAAATGGGTACAGCTTAATGCTCTTGCCGTTCGAGTATGCAGCTTGATCAATTTGGTATTTTTGTTGCCACCATTGTCAGGAAGATATTCCAACCCGTTGGCAACACGCTCAATCATTGGTTCTACACTAACCAACAAATCAGCATGCATTTGTCACCTAGATTCTCAGTGCCTAGTTAGTGAAACCTTAGCGCCCTAATTTCTCAGTTTCAATGGTGATGCCCACCTGGACCATGAACATGTCTGTGCGCACATTCTTCATCGGTTGCAGCGCGTACATCAACGATCTCAATTTCAAAAGTTAGAGTCTTGCCGGCATAGGGATGGTTGACATCTACATCAGCCATGAACCTGCCCATTTTTACAATAGTCACCTGTTTTGATCCATGATGTGCATCGATGGTTGCTATCATGCCTACCTTCCACTTCTTTGCGCCGCGAAAGTGTTTTACCGACATGCGTTCTATCTCACCTGCTTTGTGCAGTCCAAAACCCTGTTCGGGCGTCAGAGTTGCGAAGAACTTATCACCTTTACTTTTCCCTTCCATGGCTGCTTCCAAGCCCACGACGATGTTACCTACACCATGCAAGTAGACAGCTGGTTCAGTGACTTTCGTTGATTCCAGTAGCGTTTCAGTTTCATCGGTCAATGTGTAATGATATTGCACAACCGTTTTATTATTTATCTTCATATTGCATTCTGGGTGACTGTTGAGATAGGCAAGGGGATTATAGCTTATTTTAGTCCACCAGAAGCACTAGCTTCTCGTACCGATACAGTCAGATTGATATGAAAATAATGTTCGATACTAGAAACTACGTTTGTTAACTCGGTTCGATTTTAACCGAGTCTGAGCCGGGTAGCTCATCACACCCTATCTTTGGGTGTCGGTAAAGATTGTCGTCGTTGGGTTACATAATGTGGATGATTTCGAATTACCACTCGAGCCATACTGGCCATTACTTACCTCCGTGTCGCATAGTAGGGCGTTGTATCAGTTATCTACTAATAAATGTACTGATCAGCGAATTCAGGAGTTGATATTGGTTAATAGGTACACTGCCCCGGAATTCTCTAGCTTTTCAGTCCGCTTTGAGCATCATGGGTTTTCCGATCGTGCCTACTTGGAAGACTAGGACTTCAAGGTTATCAGTAGAGCTCAAATTTTTCGCGACCATCGCTGCATTCAATTTCTCGGGATACAATTCTCCTGCCTTAATGGTTTGAGTTACACCATCAACGTCAACCGTGAACTCACCTTCCAACACGTACACAAATACAGGGCCAGGATGAATATGCTTAGCGCTAACAAATCCAGGGGGGAACGCGAAGTGCACAACCGTCATTTCCTTTCCCTCTGCTCCAGCAAGTGGCGCTTTGTGGAGTAATTGCTTTTGAGCCTTTACTACGTACTCTTCGGCGGCAGTTGCTTGAAAGCTAACTATCCCCGTTAATAGGAACGATGCCAGTAGAGTGCTGACTATATAATTTGATTTCATGATTTTATCTCGCTTGCAATGAATCCGCAGCTACACTATGTGCCCGAATTCGTTATTGTGACTGACACTATATTAAGATCCGATTGGTGGGAGTTGTGGCACTTTGCCACCAATGGTCCAACTTCCTGGTCGCACCTCTTCGAATAAAACCCAAGTCTTATCCCGCATCGCTTCGCCTTCAACCTCGATCATTGCCTCAGTGACGTTCTCGATCATCTGATCTCGTTGGTCGTCAGTGAAGACATTTTTGATGACTTGTATTGTGACTATTGGCATTTAGTATCCCCTTTTGATTGACAAGATTTAAACAACCTTGTTGCAGGTAAAAACTTACTCTATATAGTCACTCAATAATTGTGGATTATGTGGAGATTATGTGGAGATTTTTTGTTATTGTTTACAAACCTATGTAAGTCCTTAAGGGAGGTTTTTAAGTGCTTCTTACTTTTTCTGAGTGCGAACTCGACACAGCGTTGTTCAAATTAATTTATAACGGCCAGCCTCAAAACCTTGAACCGCAAGTATTTAGTGTATTACTCTATTTAATTCAGCACAGAAATAGGATTATTAGTCGCCAAGAATTAATGGATGAACTTTGGGCTGGTAAAGTCGTTAGCGAATCAACCTTAAGTAGTACCATAAAAGTAATTCGCCAGGCTGTAGGAGATAACGGACTTTCACAAAATTGTATCGCGACGTTTAATCGAAGGGGCTACCGCTTCATTTCTTCAATAGCTGAACTCTTTGATGATAATACACAAGCAAAACTCCAATTAGACAATATCGAACAACCTCCACATCAAGGGCGAGCATCCATCGCCGTTCTCCCCTTTACTCATAATCATTGCAGTGAATCTGTTGCTTGGATTGCAGATATGCTTAGTGAAGATATCAGCATTCAGCTCGCTAGAATACCAGGGTTTTTATTGATCTCACGAAATTCGACTGCCTATTACCGAGACCAAGACATTAATCTTGAACAGGTTGCTCGTGAACTTGGTACAGCCTATATAGTTGAAGGTTCAATTCGTCAGGTGGGAGATCATCTTAATGTTTCAGTTCAATTGTCAGACACAGAAAATCATCAGATTTTATGGACAGATCAATCTGAAATTTTATTCGACAACCTTTTTGAACTTCAAAATGATGTTGTTCATAAAATTATAGGACAAATTGAACCTGAGCTTAATCGCGCTGAACTCGCTATTTTGAAAAAACGTCGTACCGTTAATTTAAGTGCATGGTCACTCTATCGTAAGGCACATGCAACTCTCAGCTTGAAAGGCTGGAATGAAGAGAGTTTTCACGAGTCGGTCGATTTGTTACGACAAGCAATTTTACAGGATCCTGAGCTAGCATTTGCACATGCTTATCTTTCTTTAATATTAGCTATTGGCCATTTGGTTGGCTTAATTAATGATAAAGACTGCCATAAAGAAGCAAGGCTTGCTGCAGAAACTGCGCTTACTTTGGACGGCCAAGATTCTGACGTGCTTGGATATACAGGTTGTGCATTTGCTGATATGGGCGATTACCAACGGGGAGTCAATTTGATGCGTCGCTCTATTGAGTTAGATCCTAGTAATGCGCAAGCTCAAGCGGCACTTGGCGCGGCGTTATTAAGGATTGGTGAGGAAGAAGGGATTAGCAAAATACGTTACGGCATACGAATTAGCCCTAGAGATAGCCGACTCGCAATTTGGGGAACGATGCTTGCGCGCGGTTTATTGAGCCTAGGCTATATTGATGATGCAATTGAAGCAGCAGATTATGCATGCCGTTGTGATGATAAAATTTTTCTGCCTCGATTAGTTTTGGCTGTGGCACAAAATACGGCAGGGAATATAGAAGGTGCTCGTGCGGCACTCAATGACGCGAGACGAATTCGGCCACAGTTAAGTGAAAATGATCTGGCTCTATTTGCAATAGATAGTGAAGTTGAAAGTCTTAAGCAAGTTGGTCTTGTTTGATAATA
>JBLHID010000150.1:0-6270 GCA_047615545.1 Polaribacter sp. | reverse complement strand
GTTGTATTTAGTAGCGTGTCATATGCGAGAAAATCGAGACGATTCACGATGTTACTGATAGTTTTCTGTTCGCTGAATTGTAGCCACAGAGCTAAGCCAGTGAGCACCATGCCAGCTAGAATACTAATGTAATGTGTTGAAAGATATGGTCGCATATAAGTATCAGATAAAGCGCCCAATAGGGCGCTTTATTATATTAACCGTTATTAATATACCTGTTTAAGTCGGTATGGATTATAAGAGGATATCAGCTAAGATCAGCGTAGTTCACTTTCGTGTCCTTCATTATCTGGAATACCCGGATCCGTTATTTTTTTTATCAGTTATATCTGGTAGAGCTGGTGATGCAGCTGGTCCTGATGTTGACGACCCATTACTGAGATCTAGCGTGAGCTGCGGGGCGGCTGTTGCCCCGTTTTCCGCAGTACTGTTTGCGGCTTGTGTAGTTAGCACGTCGATAATTTTGTTCGCCTTTTCAACAGCATTTTCGATAGCATTAGTCTGACCAGGCGCGGCTCCTATTGCAGCATCTTTATAGGTTTCAGCATTTGTTTTGTCCAATATACTGGCAACGACAACTATGATTGCTGCGGCCGCAGGTTTTACACTAACAACTGAGGCTACAGTGGCAGTAATGGTAGCTGGGTCTACATTCAGTGCCCTCGCATTGTTGATCAGAACGGCTACCGTTAGAGCTAGATCTTCAGTGCTGAGTTTAGCCATAGCATCCTCGATAGCCGTTGTGTCTTTGGGAGACTTGGCGATCAACTTGGCTAATTCACCCACAGCATCAGGTACAGTTGAAAGAGCAATGGCTACTGTCGCAGTTTGCGTACTAGCCACACCTGATTGGCCAGTGCCAACAACGGAAGTAGGCTGACCAGTGAAGGTGATGGTCATGATGCCAACGGACGAGTCAACTTTAACAATTTTGCCGTCATAGGCAATTTGTGAATAAGTACCACGGACTCCAATTGTAGCTGTGCCAGCAAGGAAGCTGATTTTAGAGGGATCAGTTTTGGCTATAAGTCCGCTAATGTAGCGTAGAGCGCCCTTAATAATACTGATGTCACTAGTGTTTTTGCCATCATCTTCGGGGGCAAATAAGTAGTCATTGATATCAATTTCAGATTCAGATTTGATATCTATAACGCTTCCGTCAGTGAGCACAAGCTTAACACTAGCCCCTGCTCCCGTAGTGATCTTGTCACCTTTGTTGATTTTGGCGCTGTCATCAGCGATAAGTCCATTGACTCTTACTTGACCACTGACTTGTATCAGGTGTCCATCAGCCGCCCATAAGTTGGAAGACAGTATGAGTAAAAGCAAAAAGAGATATCGCGATTGACGAAATATTTGCATGACTATAATTCACTCCCAGTAAAGGCTGCACGAAGATTTATAAGGTTTAATAATAGGAACTATACAGTAACTTTACCAATTTTAATCTTTTCCAATGTGAGGCTAGCCTAAAATAAAAGCTAAAGAGTGGGGTATCGTTGGCATTATTAATTGAAAATTATATCTTCGGCCCTATGTAGATGGGTGAAATGAACATAACAAAAACTCAGTTTTCTATTGGACAGGTGGTAAAGCATCGGAAATTCCCATTCCGGGGTGTCATTATCGATGTTGATCACGAGTTCAATAATACTGAAGAATGGTGGCTATCGATCCCGGAGGATATTCGCCCTCGAAAAGACCAACCTTTCTACCATTTACTGGCCGAAAGTGAGTCTACGGTTTATGCAGCCTACGTATCAGAACAAAACCTGCTTATCGATGATTCAGGTAGGCCCATTAGTCATCCTGAAGTAAAGGGCATATTTGGTGAATTCCTAGGTGATAGTTATGTCGTTCCTGCAGGCTCTCGACACTAGATACCCATCAAACAATCCTTATCTGTAGGGATCCTCTTAAGTTAGTGGTACTGTCGGCGCCTGTTATCGTTTATCACCTACTCCAGTTATATCAATATTGAAATCCCTACTGTCCAATATCACTAGCAACGTGCGGGGTATTTTTTGCATGTTATTCGCTGGTTTGTTTCTAAGTACCAATGATGCCATTACAAAATGGTTGGTACCACACTATCCTGCGGGAGAAATCCTATTCATTCAGGCCATTCTGATTGCAGTCATCGTTGCACTATGGATGCGATTTGATGGTGAAGATTTATTCGACATTCGCAACTGGCGGCCACATTTGTACCGAGGCGTGCTGTATGCCGTTGGGTCTTTTGCCTTTGTTAATGCATTACGGTTTTTGCCATTGGCAGAGGTGGTAGCGATAGCGTTTGCAGGCCCTTTGTTTATGACATTATTTGGGAAAGTGTTTTTAAAGGAGTCGGTAGGAATGCACCGGATTCTTGCCGTGAGCATTGGCTTTATAGGCGTACTTATCGTCATTCGACCAGGATCTTCAGTCATGCATTGGGCGGTATTATTGCCACTAATTGTTGCTGTGGCCGATGCCTTGCGCGACATGGTGACGCGAACCATGACCACTAAGGAATCGTCGAAACGAATTATTTTAACCACAGCCATTATTTTAGCCTTAGCGGGCGCAGCGACTAGTGGTGAAGGGTGGCAGCCTCTACGACAGACCGATTTGATTTGGTACGGCTTGTGCGCCTCTAGTTTTGTCATCGCGCATTTCTTTCTAATTGAAGCCTTTCGCTATGCGCCGGTGGTGGTGGTTGCACCATTTAAATATGTTCAGTTGATCTGGAGCATTCTGGCGGGCTTGATTTTTTGGGGAGAAGTACCGGACCCCGTAGTTTTTCTGGGCATCAGCGTGATTGCTAGCTCAGGCTTATATATTGGCTGGCGGGAAGTCCGGCTAAACGGGCGTGGGAACCAGGGGTAGGTTTTATCGCATAAATCGCTGCAATGCCTGAGGCGCAGGTTTATAGGGAACGAGCAAAAGTTGGGGGCTTCCAAGCCCTGCCAATAATATCGAAGTAGATGATTAGCAACCTGACTCAGCTAAACAGACTTTGCTACATTTCTAATAACTCCAGACAGTGAACCGGAGCTGGGGCTTCAGCCCCAGATAAAATGGATTTCACTATGCAAATATATCCCCTTCCGCGAGGCTAAAGCTCACCGCATCCTCGACAATAGTGCCTCGACAACTGCTCCTGCGTTGATCTAATTGGTTACATCCATGTAACGATGCATTGTTCTAATACCGTCCATTCATGGACATAGGCTCAGTGTAATGGGTACGCACTTAGGTGACGCACTAGGTTTCAGACAACCCCTTCGAGCGATCAGAGTTCAGGCGCATTTTAGCGAGTGGCGAAAAAATCCACTTCGGTGGAATCCAGCTAGGTGTGGCTAGTGATCTAGCCAGACCGCCAAGCTCAGATGTATGACCAACTGCATGCTCTGCAATTAACTTCCCCATGATATTACCCTTTGATATTCCTGAGGCGTTATAACAACCGGATGCGAATACATTTTTCACCAACTCTCCAAATACAGGACGAGAATTACGACTGATACAAATTTGTCCCGACCAGGTTGTTTCGATAGCGTCGGCACCTAGCCAAGGGAATCTTTTTTGCAAACCGGATTGATGCAATTGCTGCCGTTTTTGCAGTTGATTGCTATCGATTCCAGATATGTATTCAGCCGTATTGCGAATCAATAGGCGCTTGTCGGCGGTAAATCTTAGCGTTGCTCCAAGTGCCTGCGGTGACAGCACGCCCCAGGGTTTTACACCTTGCATTTCCTTTAGTTCATCGTCATTTAGACAACGGGTAAGACTCGCCGTTAATGCAAGTGGGAAAACTCGATTTTGTGCTAGTCCTAATCGTGGTAGAAAAGCATTCACCCCGACAATAACTTTTTTAGCCCTTATTTCGCCAGCCTCTAGTTTTATGGTCACTGTCGAGTCGCGCCCTGGCTCAATACCAATAACGGGTGATTCAGCATAGATTTCAATCTGCTTCGGCAGCGATTCAAGCAACCCTTTTACCAGTGCTGCAGGTTGAAGCAAGGCACCACCTTCGCAATAAACGCCAACACCATAATGATCAGTACCCAACCGAGCCTTGAGTTGTTGCTGATTTAATAGTGTCGATTCTATGCCCATATCGGCAAAACTATGATGATGTTTACTGATGGCATTGAAATTTTTCGGATCTACTGCCGCATGAATTGATCCAGTTCTGCTCCAGTCGCAGGAAATTTGGTGCTTATTCACGAGCCTTTCGACCTCGGCAACGCCCGCCCTATCGATAGTATGACGTGCCATGAAACTTTCACGCCCGGCTTTAGTATAAATTTGAGCATGCCCCGGTGTTTCGTAAGCCACCGCAAAACCTGAATTTCGAGCGCTCGCGCCCTGCCCCGGTTGTTTGCCATCAATCAGCATAATCCGTTTGTCAGGTTCAAGCTCTGCAATGCGTCGGGCGGCTGCAATACCGGTGTAACCCGCGCCAATGACGACCCAGTCGGCTAGTTGGTTTTTGCTTAGTTTCGGGTAAAGGCTCGGGTATTGCTTCCATTGACCGGTTTGTTCGATCCAGCCACAAGTATCATTAATCGACATTTCATTAGCCTTTTACAATTTTTCGAAGGTGCGCGATTGTAACTTTAGAGAAACTTAGCGGGCCATTCTTTATTGAGGAAATCTTTATTGGAGAGATCCGTTGGAAAATCTAGCCGCTAGCGGCTTCGGGTTACTCAAAATCGGCTTTAGCCTTGCAGCGCATTGGCCATTGCATGAACCGAACTCAAAGCATCCCGTAATCGTGACAGAGAAACAAACTCGGGCCAGCTCGATAGTTTCACCACGACCATATCATGGGCAGGATCGATGTATATCAATTGACCGAAAACACCCCTTGCCATAAATGCTTTTTGAGCCACATCTTCGATCCAAAACTGATTTTTATAAGCACCATTGGGGGTGCCAAAGGTATAGGGTTCGCCAAACAGTTGATGGTCTGCATTGTGAACATCATTAACCCAATGTGCGGGCACGATTTGCTTGTCGTCTACGCGACCTTGATCCAATAACATTTGCCCGAAACGAGCGTAGTCTCGCAATGTCGCATTGAAGCCACCGTTAGCAAGCGCATATCCGGCTGAGTCGATAGTAAAACTCGCATTTTCTTCACAGCCTAATGGTTGCCATAACTCTTTGCTCACTAGGTCAGCGAGGCGAGTTTGAGTCACTCGCTCCATGCAATGCGCGAGCACATCGGTTTCGATCGAACGGTATTGAAATATCTCACCATGCGCTCGGGTGGTTTGTGTCAGAGTCAAAATTTGATCCCACATACAGGTTGGTGCAAAACTGCCTGGAGGTGGTAGCTTCCAACCTGAAGCAAAGTCGGTCATCGCCATATCGGAGTCGAGTGCTTCGTAGTCTTCGATATAACGCACACCCGTAGTCATGTCCATCACTTGCTGTAACGTTGCTCCCTTCCATCCAGTGGCCGCCAGTTCGGGTAAGTAGGTGGTGACCTGTTCGGTTGGACTGAGTAATCCCCAGCCGATTAATATACCCGCGACTGACCCCACTATTGATTTCGCCATCGACTGTGACAGATGCAATGTTCGTTCAGACATGCCGTTGTGATATTGCTCAAATACTATCGACCCTTGGTGCAAAACAATAATGCCATCGGTGTAGCTGGAGTCGATCCAGTTTTGTACGGTTGATGGTGTCGCGTCCGAGGTAACGAACGGAAGGTGAGCAAGCTCCTGCGTCTTACTGGGTATCTTTCGATCTAGTTCGCGAACTTTCCCATTGCCTCGCCAAACTTCGGTGGTAGGCAAGATCTGGCGTATATTTTGAAAGCTCCATCGATTCCACGGCGGACGATCCCAGTCTTGCCGAGATACTCTACTCTCCAGCGGGATAGGGTAACCCTGTATTATTTCAGTCATTGAATTTTCCTGACCAATAGTCTTATAAAGCCTTTGAGCGTAACAGCATCATCTTTTCGATTTGCATGTCTTCATAGGTATAGGGAATGCCGCCAACACCGAGACCTGATTGCTTCAACCCGGCAAATGGCATCCAGTCGACACGATAGGCGGTGTGATCGTTGACCATGACAGCCGAAGCATCAAGCTGGGTATAACAATGCATTGCAGTATCGATGCTACGGGTTAATACCGATGCTTGGAATGCGACATCGAGACTGTTCGCACGAGCAATGGCTTCGTCGATATCGTCATAGGCATAAACACAAATCACAGGGCCGAAGATTTCTAGCTGGCTAACTTTGCTTTGATTTGATGGCTCGAA
>JBLHID010000149.1:0-6333 GCA_047615545.1 Polaribacter sp. | reverse complement strand
GATCAAAGCAACCGCAACCAGCAAACCTATGGCGCTCAGCCCATAAACGCCGATTAACGGAGCGAATCCTGCCAGTGGGGATTCGCCCAACGCATAGCCCAGACTTAACCATGGCATGCCAGTCAAAACCCAGCCTCTAAACCATTCGAAGGTAAACCAGAGGATGGGCACTAACCAAATAGACTGTTGCCCTATTCGACGTTGTATCGATTGCCAAGCGAGCAATGTTAGTGCGGGGAAAACAGACAAGGTGACGATCATTAGCGCAGTAATAGCGCCTGCCACAATAGGCGGTGCCATTCCAAAGTCATGCAGGCTGTTGTATATCCAGTAAACGCCAAAACCAAAGTAGCCCAAACCAAAACAAAACCCAGTCAGAACCACGTGCTTATTGGTATCTCTTGAATCGGCCAACACGAGCAAAACAGCGGGCAAGACAATGGCCAAAGGCCAGATAGCAAAGGGAGCAAAGGCTAATGGCAACAGAGCACCGACTAGCGCACTGAGCAAAAGCAACAATGGCAAAGGTAGGCTTTTCAGAAAAGCTAAAAACCTAGTGCTAGCTACGATCATCAACAACCTGATACAAGTGCACCTTACGACTGTCTGCATCTAGCACTTTAAAGGTCAACTGGTCGAGTGTGATTGACTCACCTCTATCGGGTAGGTGTCCGATATGACCGAGCAGGTAACCGCCCAGAGTTTCGACATCCTCATTCACGTAGTCAGTTTCGAAATAATTATTAAAATCAGTCAATGGTGTTAAAGCCCTGACACTGTACCGATGTGCGCCATGAGGCTGAATATCGAGCTCATCATCGTCGTCATCGTGCTCATCATCGATCTTTCCCACGATTCGTTCCAACACATCTTCGATAGTGACTAAACCAGAAACACCACCATACTCGTCAACTATCATTGCCATATGGCTACGGTTGACGCGAAACTCTTTGAGCAATACATTTAATCGTTTACTTTCGGGTATAAATGACGCCGAACGAATATAGTCATTAATTTCGAATTGCTTGGACTTTTCAAGCGAGAGTTGCAGCAAATCTTTAGCGAGTAAAATACCTACAACATCGTCTTTGTCATCATCGATAACAGGGAACCGAGAATGGCCGGACTCGGCTATTTTTTCGATAATGGTAGCAAACGAGTCATCATGATCGAGAACGACCATCTGACCTCGTGGGATCATGATGTCTCGAGCTTGCATGTCTGAAACCTGTAGAACGCCTTCAATCATGTATAACTCTTCTGCGCCGATCAATTGTTCAGCTTGCAGGTTTTTTAACAGATCCACTAACTGTTTTTGATTTTGGGGCTCACTGGTAAAAGCATTCGAAATGCGTTCCAGCCAACCCTTTGTCGACCCGCCGTTATCAGCGCCTGCCATTACGGCTCCTAAAGTTATTAAATAGATAAATCATTATACGGACTAGTGTAACCGTGGGTAGACAAAATTTTGATTTCTAGCGCTTCCATTTCGTGGGCCTCTTGATCATTTTGATGATCAAATCCCTGTAAATGAAGCATACCGTGGATCACCATGTGCGCCCAATGAGCATCGCAAGCTTTACCCTGCAACAATGCCTCAGACTCGACAACCGAAACACAAATCACCAGATCACCTAGGCAGTCATATTCAAGGTAGTCGTCATCTGATGGGAAAGAAAGCACATTAGTGGGCTTATCCTTACCTCGATACTGCCTATTTAGAGCCTGACTCTCTGATTCGGTAACAACGCGTATGGTTTGCTCTAAACTCGCAAACGATTGAAGAAGAGACGACTCGACCCAATGCCGGAATTGGTCGATAGTGGGTAGCGATTCAATCTCGTCATCATTTTGCAGGTCGATATTAACCATGGTTTTCGAGCTTATCACTCGTTGTTATTTCTCGTATTCGTCATAAGCTTCGACGATATTCTGCACTAGGGGGTGACGCACCACGTCACCAGAGGTGAAATTCACAATGCCGATCGCTTCAATTTTTTTCAATATGTTGAGGCTATGACTTAAACCAGAACTTTGATTGGCGGGCAAATCGGTTTGTGTGATATCACCGGTGACAACTGCTTTGGTTCCAAACCCGATTCGAGTTAGGAACATCTTCATTTGCATCGGTGTTGTATTTTGCGCTTCATCCAGAATAACAAAAGCATTATTCAAGGTTCGGCCGCGCATATAAGCCAGAGGAGCGACTTCGATTATATGGCGCGATATTAACTTTTCAACCTTTTCGAACCCGAGCATTTCATACAAAGCATCATAAACTGGACGCAGATATGGGTCGACTTTTTGCGACAAGTCACCAGGTAAGAAACCTAATTTCTCACCAGCCTCCACCGCTGGTCGAGTTAGAATCAACCGAGCAACTTCTTCATTTTCGAGCGCTTGAACCGCCTTGGCGACAGCCAGATAAGTTTTCCCTGTACCTGCAGGGCCAACACCAAAGCTAATCACTCTTTTCGAGATGCTTTCCATATATTGACTTTGCAGTGCCGTTTTAGGACGGATGAGCTTTTTCTTTAGTTTGACTGTTTGTGCGTCGAACTGTTCGAGTTCTTCTTCATTGGGCGAATTTAAAACACTATCAATCTCATCGATCGACAACGCATGGTCAACGGTCATCCCGATTAGCTGCTCGATTGATTTAACCGCACGTTGCGAAATAACTTGTTTAGATCGTACCGATAGCTTTCCATCCTTAACGCTCAACTTCAGATCAAGCTGCGCCTCAATTCGCTTTAGGTTTTGATTCAAAGCACCACAAAAATTGACTAATTGAGCGGTTTCAAGAAAACTGAAATTGATTACTTTTTTTATTGCTTAGGCCCCTAAAATAAAGTGCTTAACGATTTATAAGTGCAGTGTTTATTACGTACGTCAATCAAGCCACTCTAAGTGATCAATTCGCCACGCAATGAGTTATTCAATGCTTCTGTAATTTCGACGTCAACAAACTGACCCGGCAAAACATCACTACTAGTAAAGTTTACGACCCGATTATTCTCAGTGCGCCCCTGCATTTGCAGTTCACTTTTTCGAGAAAAGCCTTCTACCAAAATCTTTTGCTTGGTTCCGACCATTTTTCTCGATATTTGGCTGGCTTGCATCAATATTTTGTCCTGCAATGACTTCAAACGCGTTTTCTTTATATCCATAGTGATATCGTCCGGAAGAAAGGCGGCAGGTGTTCCAGGTCTCTGGCTGTAAATAAAGCTAAACGACGCATCAAACCCTACATCATCAATTAATTTCATTGTTGCCTGGAAGTCAGCTTCAGTTTCACCTGGAAAGCCGATGATAAAGTCGGATGATAAACTTAAATCTGGACGGATTGCACGTAACTTACGAATCTTATGCTTGTACTCCATCGTGGTGTGACCTCTTTTCATCATCATCAACACCCGATCAGATCCACTCTGAATCGGCAAATGGAGATGACTAACCAACTCAGGAACTGTCTCGTAAGCTTCAATTAGGCTATCGGAGAATTCAACCGGATGTGAAGTAGTGAAACGAATTCGGTCTATGCCCTCGATAGCTGCGACATAATGGATTAGAAGTGCCAAGTCAGAATAATCACCATCATCCATCAAACCGCGGTATGCATTGACATTCTGACCCAATAGATTCACTTCTCTAACACCTTGGGCAGCTAAAGCAGAAATCTCAGCCAAAACACCATCAAGAGGCCGACTAATTTCTTCCCCTCGAGTATAAGGCACAACACAAAAGGAGCAGTATTTGCTGCAACCTTCCATAATAGAGACGAAAGCTTTGACGCCATCCGGCTTCGGTGCAGGCAAATGGTCGAACTTTTCGATTTCTGGAAAACTGACGTCAACCTGAGCTTTACCGGAAGAACGAGATTTAGCCAGCATGGCGGGAAGACGGTGGAGTGTTTGAGGGCCAAACACTAAGTCAACATACGGCGCGCGGGTGCGTATAGCGGCACCTTCTTGGCTGGCAACGCAACCACCAACGCCAATCACAACATCAGGATTTTTTTCCTTCAGTTTGCGCCAACGTCCTAGCTGAGAAAATACCTTTTCCTGTGCTTTTTCACGAATGGAGCAGGTATTGAGTAATAATACCTGAGCCTCTTCTTCGTTATTGGTCACCGTCAATTGGCAGTCATGGCCTAGTACGTCCAGCATTTTCGCCGAATCATACTCATTCATTTGACACCCGTGGGTTTTAATAAAGACTTTGCCGCTCATGGGAGTATTTTATACAAAAACGCGGAACATACACGATGTTTAGCGGAAAAACTAATCATTCTTAGATAAATTCGCCACTAGTGCCAACTGCCCTATAAAGCAATAGAATACTCAACGAGTAATAGTGACTATCTTCTTGTCCACTAACCGGTTACTCGCTTGGCCTCTATTCATAACCGTGAGCCTCTGATTTTGCTCAAAGACCAAATCAGCAACATCACATTGCGGGGTATAATCATCTACAGCGTCTAATAATAGACGTCGGCTTTGCTCAACATCATTCTGCTCTATCGCTACTTCGAATTGCTTAATGAAGCCAATGACCTCAGACCAAGCTAAGCAATGCTCTTCCGCAGACATAATTAATTCGTGTTGTGTGGGCTTGACATTATCGCCGATCAACAGTTCTTCGTAGAGTTTTTCGCCAGGTCGCAAGCCCGTATATTGAACTTCAATATCACCATCACTATTCGTATCATCTTTCACTTCAAAACCACTGAGACGAATCATACGCCTAGCCAAGTCGACTATTTTGACTGGCTCACCCATATCTAATACAAAAACGTCACCGCCTTCCCCCATCGCCCCAGCTTGGATTACTAGCTGCGCAGCTTCAGGAATGGTCATGAAATATCGAATTATCTTCGGGTCTGTTACCGTAACTGGCCCTCCGTTTTTAATTTGCTGTCTAAATAAGGGCACAACTGACCCCGAGGAACCTAGAACATTCCCAAACCGCACCATGGTAAATCGAGTTTTCTTCGGGTGAGTTTTGGACAGTCCCTGCAATACCATTTCTGCAAAGCGTTTGGATGCCCCCATCGTATTGGTTGGTCTAACAGCCTTATCAGTTGAAATTAAAACAAAGGTTTCTACTCCAGTATTAATTGCTGCCTGTGCTGCTAGGTAAGTGCCTAAAATATTATTGCTCACGGCTTCTAGCGGATTTTTCTCAACCATTGGCACGTGTTTGTACGCCGCTGCATGATAAATGGTTTGCACATTAAATGCAGAGCAGACCATTTCGAGTCTTTTTTGATTGGTCACTGAAGCCAATATGGGCGTAATTCGATCCAGATCACTTTGCAATTGATTTGGATATAGACGTAATATTAACTCCCTTAGCTCATTCTCAATTGAATATAATGCGTGTTCGCTACGTTCATACAAAACCAACTTTTCAGGACCAATCTTGACGATTTGTCGGCACAATTCAGACCCGATTGAACCACCAGCGCCTGTAACCAAAACCACCTTGTCTTTTATATTGGCATATAACAGATTGTCATTCGGAGCAACTGTCGTCCTACCAAGTAAATCAATTACACCCACTTCTTTCACATCGTCAATCTTGACTTTGCCACTCGCCAAATCATCCATTCTAGGCAAGGTTGTAATATGAAGCGCATAAGGCTCAAGCATCGCAATAATTTGATTTCTTCTGTGCCTAGACACCGATGGTATTGCGAGCAATATATCGGTGATTTTATGCCTTTCGATTGCCTTACTAAATTGGCTAAAGGCATATACACGTAAGCCACCGATTAGATTGCCTTGCAGGGACTTACTATCGTCCAAGTAAGCAACTGGCACCAAATCAGAACTTCGGGATAAAGCTGTCGCAATTTGAATACCTGCCGCCCCGGCACCATAGACACACACCCTTTTCTTTTGCCCTTTACTGACACTTTCTGTCGTACGACTAGCAAACCACCAACGAGCAATGGCACGAGTACCGCCGATGAGTAATAAATTGACCAAAAAATTAATTAACAGTACAGAACGAGGAACCCCTGCAATGCCACTCAATAAAACCAGAACACCCCATGCTAAGGTATAAAGAGTAACGGCCTTGATGACGGCCCACATCGCTAAAAAGCCTATATGACGAATAATAGCGTGGTAAAGACCACATCGGACAAAAATTGGTATTGCAATAATGGGTACCGCAACAAAAAGCCAAATAGTAGAACCCTGGGGTATATACACTTCGCCCAATCTCAAAGAAAAAGATAGCAGCAGCGCCAAAGGTAATAGAAGTAAATCGATCGATAGTACGATCAGTCGTTTGATATTACGTGGTAATTGTAGAATTTTTGTT
>JBLHID010000148.1:0-6339 GCA_047615545.1 Polaribacter sp. | reverse complement strand
CACCGACTAATACCAATGAAACCCAGCCTATGAAAGTCATACCTAGGAACATGGCAGCATCGGGAGAAGTTCCTAGCAGCGAATTGAGCAAGAGAGCAATCGCAGTGGAAGCAAAATAGGTCTGCGCGCCATACCAGAAAATAGCAACGACGCCTCATTGGAACGTTAATTAAACGTCAAATGCTTTTGCATCGTTAAGCATGGGTGTTTTTACCTATATTTTGGGTTTTTAAAGATTTTACTAAATGCGGCATCTGATAAAAGTTTCGCCTACTTCTTTTCGATTTTTAACTGTCGATCTTTGTGGCCGTTGTCCATTACCGACCGAAAAGTAGTTAGCTTAGACTAAGATGTTCGTGGGAGAACGTTTATTGGTCTCAGCCACCCGTTCAACGAATAGGAACTAATTCAGATACAAATAGCGGTGTGATACAGCTTTGATTTTCAATGAATGGTGGCTAGTCGGTTCGAAGCAGATGGCGGATCGTTTAGGACAATACTTTCAAATTTTCCTCACATAACGCAAACGATCATAGCGTTGTGACATTATGGCTTTTATTTACCAAACTCAAGCATTGAACCAGATAATACAAAGGATAATATTTCCGGCGACTGTCGTTTTTGCTTATTACTAATAATAATATATATAGTATAATTTCGGGTAGCTCTAGTTGTTTTAACCTAACTATTTGAAAAATATGAATATTGATGAACTTTTTGCTCAAAGCTTGCAGTTGCTTGGCCTCGGAATGGGCTCTGTTTTTGTTATACTGATTTTGCTTATCGGCATTATTTCTACTATTTCGAAGCTGGTGCCCGAAGAAAAATTTGTAGATCCATCGACAAAATCGCCTGCACCGGCAGTCAACACCCAACATATCGGAGCCATACAGGCCGCTATCCATAAGTTTAGAAACAGGTAGTGTTCTTATTCCCGAGTTAGTATGTCTCAATTAATATTTCGAAATACATATAGCTCAAATTATTAGTCCCAATTAGCATGTCTAATTAGGCATGAAATTTAACAAGGCACGTAACTTTTCCAGGTACTCAATCCATGGCTAATCCTCTTTTACTGACTGATGTCGTTTTACGCGACGCCCACCAATCATTATTTGCAACACGTCTTCGAATCGAAGATATGCTGCCTATAGCTGCCGAGTTAGATAAGATCGGTTATTGGTCGTTAGAGACCTGGGGTGGAGCCACTTTTGATGCCTGCATTCGTTTTTTGGGCGAAGACCCATGGGAGCGTTTACGCAAGCTAAAGGCAGCGATGCCAAACACGCCAATGCAAATGCTGCTTCGTGGCCAAAATGCCTTGGGCTATCGTCATTATGCCGATGATGTAATCGAGAAGTTCGTCGAGCGTTGTGCCATCAATGGCATGGATGTGTTCCGTATTTTCGATGCTATGAATGACATGCGCAATCTTAAAACCTCGATCAACGCCACGATCAAAGCAGGTAAACACGCGCAAGGTACCCTGTCTTACACCATTAGCCCGGTCCACAATAATGACCTCTGGGTCGATATGGCGAAACAGCTGGAAGACATGGGTAGCCACTCAATTTGTATTAAGGATATGGCTGGTCTATTAAAGCCTTATGTCGCTGAAGAGCTAGTCTCGCGCATTAAAGAAAGCTGTAGTATCCCACTCACCATGCATTGCCATGCGACCACGGGGCTGTCGACAGCCACTTATTTAAAGGCGATTGAAGCGGGTATCGACATGCTCGATACGTCAATTTCTTCTATGAGTTTGACTTACGGTCATTCCGCAACTGAGACTTTTGTGGCTATTCTTGAAGACACTGACCGCGCTACTGGTCTTGACCTTGATTCTCTTGAGAGCATCTCGATGTACTTCCGTGATGTGCGTAAAAAATATGCTGCTTTTGAAGGCTCGCTGAAGGGTGTTGATCCGCGAATTCTGACGGCGCAAGTACCAGGCGGCATGCTGACTAATCTTGAAGGCCAATTACGCGAGCAAAACGCGATGGACCGTTTCGACGAGGTTTTGGTTGAAATTCCTAGAGTTCGCAAGGATTTAGGTTATATCCCACTCGTCACGCCAACGTCTCAGATTGTAGGCACTCAGGCGGTTATTAATGTACTTAGCGGCGAGCGCTACAAATCAATCAGTAAGGAAACCGCGGGCGTATTAAAAGGTGAGTATGGTGCAACAGCCGCGCCGGTAGATGCAGCATTACAGCAACGCGTACTGGATGGTGCAGAGCCAATTACCTGTCGCCCTGCTGACTTACTTGCTCCAGAAATGGATCGTTTAACCGATGAGCTTGTAGGCCTCGCTAAGACTGATGGTATAAAGCTGGCAGAAAATGAAGTAGACGACGTATTGATCTATGCGCTATTTCAGCAAGTTGGCATTAACTTCCTTAAAAACCGTAATAACCCAGACGCTTTCGAACCCGCACCTGGCAACGAACCAGCACCACAAGTTACTTCAACTGCAGCATCAACGTCTGACTTCGCAGCCGAAAGTTATAAGGTCAGCGTTAATGGTACGCAATATGATGTTGTTGTAGGGCCTGGCAATAGTGATATCAGCCAAATTGCACCCGCCGCTAGTTCGGCAGGACCAGCAGCTGCAACAGGTGGCACAGCAATCAAAGCGCCGCTGGCTGGTAGTGTGATCGAAAATTTGGTTACAGTCGGTCAACAAATCAATGAAGGTGATCCGGTAATGGTTATTGAAGCGATGAAAATGGAAACCGAAATTCGAAGCAGTTGCAGTGGTTCGGTGCTCTCGATTACAGCTAACAAAGGCGATGCCATTCAGGCAGAGCAAACTCTGATGACAGTGGGCTAAGACAGTGGAACAAGGATTATTACAACTCTGGGCATCTACCGGTATAGCCAACTTCACTGTTGGTTCAATGGTAATGATTGTCGTCAGTTCATTACTCATTTATCTCGCAATCGCAAAAGGATTCGAGCCGCTATTGTTACTGCCTATCGGCTTTGGTGGTGTGCTGGCTAATATTCCAATTGCGGAAATAGCTGGCCCTGACGGCTTGCTTGGTATTTTGTATCATTCAGGTATCGAAACGGGTGTGTTTCCACTATTGATTTTTATGGGCGTTGGCGCAATGACTGACTTTGGCCCATTACTCGCTCGGCCGAGTTTGATGATTTTGGGTGCAGCGGCCCAGTTCGGTATATTTGTTACACTGTTTGGTGCAGTCGCGATGAACATGATTCCAGGCATGGAGTTTTCTATGTCTGATGCCGCCGCTATTGCCATCATTGGTGGTGCGGATGGCCCGACTGCTATCTATGTCGCATCACGGCTAGCACCTGACCTGCTCGGTGCGATTGCAGTGGCTGCGTACTCCTACATGGCATTAGTGCCGATTATCCAGCCACCTATTATGAAGCTTCTCACCACTGAGAAAGAACGTGCGACAAAAATGTCGGTATTACGGCACGTCAGCAAGCTAGAGAAAATTCTATTCCCATTAACGCTGCTACTCGTCACTATTTTATTACTACCGTCTGCAACCCCATTAGTGGGTATGCTTTGCTTTGGTAACTTGTTGAAAGAATGTGGCGTGGTTGATCGACTGAGTAAAACAGCTCAGGGCGAATTGATTAACATCGTCACCATCTTTCTAGGGCTTGCTGTTGGTTCAAAGCTAGCAGCAGATAAATTCCTCAACCTCGAAACTATCGGCATATTACTTCTCGGTATGGTCGCCTTCTCGATCGGTACGGCGGCAGGATTACTCATGGGTAAGGTTATGTATCGAATGACCGGCGGCGCAGTTAATCCATTAATCGGATCGGCTGGCGTATCAGCAGTACCTATGGCGGCACGAGTTGCTAATAAAGTAGGCCTAGAAGCCAACCCTCAAAACTTTTTACTCATGCATGCCATGGGGCCAAATGTGGCTGGTGTTATTGGTTCAGCGGTTGCAGCAGGTGTTTTGCTGGCGATTGTAGGCTAATATTTTAAGCGGCGTCTCGGTTTGCTAACGGCGCAATACAAACGCCTAACGCCAGACTAATATCGAGGCAGAGATCAGTTTGATTCAAGGTATATAAATGGAATTCCGATACGCCTGCTTCTCGCAGGCGTTCGCATTGTTGCACCGCTAGTTCTACCGACAAGGCGTACTGAGCAGCTGGATCGTTTTTGCATTTCTCAAACAAAGCTTCGATATGTTTTGGGAATTTTGCGCCACACCGCTGGCTAAATTTACGTACCTTCTCGATATCATGTATGGGTAATATGCCAGGTACGATTGGCTTGTCGATTCCGATTTTGCTCGCTTGATCTCTAAACCGCAAATAACTATCGGTATCAAAAAAATATTGGGTAATGGCTCGATTCGCACCTGCATCTAGTTTTTGCTTCAAAACTTCGAGATCTTGCTTCGCACTTGTCGCAAGTGGATGAACCTCGGGATAAGCGGCTACACTGATATCAAAATCGCCTATTACCTTCAAGCCTTGAATAAGTTCAGCTACCGACTGATAGCGTTTTTGATTGGTGTCACTTTGGGCATCAAGGGTCGAATCTCCACGCAGAGCAACAATTCGTCGTAATCCTTTTTGGTAAAATTTTCGCGCCACTTGATCGACTTCTTCTTCACTGGCTTCGCCACAGGTGAGATGTGCGGCTACGGGCACCGAAGATTCGTTATGCAATTCAACCGCTGTATCTATGCTGATTTGTTTCGCGCTACCGAGTGCACCATAGGTCATCGAAAAGAAGCTAGGGCTATATCGCTCTAATTGTCCGACTGTTCGCCATAAACGTCGAACCATATCTGGGTTTCGCGGTGGGAAAAACTCGTAGGATATTTGCAGAGTCTTGTTGTCCATTTTATTGATGGCCTTCGTTGTTTAGTAGGGTAGATGGGCTGATGCGGGTGAACTGATACTCGCAATATTGCTTCGTTTTTTAGCATGCCAAATTTTAACGGTCAACGGATCACCCACTAATTGCCGGGTATCGGTATCTGCTGTCAAACCTGCGGCCTCAAAAAAACTAAGGATTTCGTCATCAGAAAATCCCAACCTGAAATGCTTGTACTCACTTCGCAGATATTCTTCAGTGTGTGCGGCAAAATCAACGATGACCAATCGTCCATTACTACGCAATACTCGGCTCGCTTCTCGTATTACTTCAACCGGATTATCACTGTAATGCAATACTAAACTTAGGATAGCCAGATCAGTAGAAGCATCCTCCATCGGCAACTGATACATGTCACCTTTGCGCACATGAACGTGCGTTAGTCCTGCTTGCTCTATATTGCTACGCGCGACCGCTAACATGTCGCTACTCATGTCGACGCCAATACCTCGTGATATGCGGCCTGATAGAATTTCAAGCACGCGACCAGTACCTGTTCCTATGTCGAGCAAATCACCAATCGGCTGATCCCCAATAACATCCATCAGCCTGTCATCCAATTGTTGCTCAGGCACATGCATCGCCCGAATACTGTTCCAGCTTTGCGCAACCTGCTGGAAATAATCCTGTGCTTTTTTAGCTCTGCTATCACGTACCTGATCGAGCCGTGACATATCTCGAACCAATAGAGCATCCGTTTCGGGTATCAGCGATATCAATGCATGCGCCAAGCTAGAGGCTGCATTCCGGTCAGATACCCTAAAGTACACTTGTGCACCTTCGGGTAGTCGTTCTAGTAGCCCAGCTTCGACCATCAACTTCAAGTGCCGAGAGACACGAGGCTGACTTTGCCCCAAGATTTGCACTAATTCAGACACGCTAAGCTCACCACGAGAACACAAGGTAAGGATTCGGAGTCGGCTATGCTCACCTGCAGCGCGCAAACCGGCCAATAAAGTATCAAGATTTTGCATTTTCTTATTTACACCACATAAAGATATGTTTATATTTGCATTCAATTGAATTTATAGCAACATATACTTATTCGTAGCAAGGATATTGTTATAAATACCCGCCCAACAGGGCGCTAACACTGGAAACGTATTGGACAATCTATTTGAAACACTGCTTGCCGAAAAGCACACGCTCTTGGCCGATGGCGCAACTGGCACCAACTTATTTGACCTAGGGTTACAAAGTGGAGATGCACCTGAATTGTGGAACATTGAAGAGCCACAAAAAATTGCCGCGCACTATCGTAGTTTTATCGATGCTGGGTCAGATATCGTATTAACCAACACGTTTGGTGGTACTCGCTATCGTTTAAAACTTCACAAGGCCCAAGAACGAGTCGCCGAGCTTAATATAGCCGCCGTATCAATCCTCAAAGAACAAATAGAGGATTCTGGTCGAACAGTCGTTATCGCTGGTTCGATTGGGCCGACCGGTGAAAT
>JBLHID010000147.1:0-6407 GCA_047615545.1 Polaribacter sp. | reverse complement strand
GTTATCTGTTACGGCTGTACCTCGGCCTCAGTCGTTATTGGTGATGATGTCATCCGTGATGCTATTCATTCAGTCCGTCCTGGTGTGCCTGTCGTAACGCCATCCGGTGCGGCTCGTCTTGCGTTTGCTGCATTGGGCGTTAGCCGTATTTCGGTGCTGACGCCCTACCTAATAGAGACCAGTGAACCGATGGCAAACTACTTTAGTGAACATGGGATGACGATAGAGAACTTTGAATGCCTCGGTCTGGAAGACGATCGCCCTATGGCTAGAGTGACTCGCGATACGATTATCGAAGCCGTTTGCCAAATTGATACACCGCAGACAGAAGCCTTGTTTGTCTCTTGTACCGCATTACCAGCAGTCGCGGCGATTGCGGAGATTGAAGCACGAACGGGTAAACCCGTTGTTACTTCAAACCAGGCTAGTAGCTGGGCGATGATGCGACTCGCGGGCATCGATCATAAGCCGCAAGGCTATGGCCGTTTATTCGATCTGGACATACACCACTGAAACTTAAAGCAGTTCAAATCATAATCCTGAAGAAGGGGGAATCTAATTGAAAAAACCAGAGCTACATTTTACCCAAGACGAGTATGCTCGTCGAATCGAAAAAACTCGCCTGTCGATGCAAGCAAAAGGAGTCGAACTAATCATTGTGTCTGACCCTTCGAATATGGCCTGGTTGACCGGATACGACGGTTGGTCGTTCTACGTTCATCAGTGTGTTCTATTAGGACTAGAAGGAGAGCCAGTCTGGTACGGGCGAGTACAGGATGCCAATGGCGCGAAACTCACCGCGTTCATGTCGCATGACAATATTATCGGTTACCCAGATCACTACGTTCAATCCACTGAACGTCACGCTATGGATTACCTGTCGGAACGCATCACTGAGCGCGGATGGGGCAAGGCCAATATTGGTGTCGAAATGGACAACTACTGGTTTTCTGCCGCGGCATTTGCATCGTTATTAAAACACCTGCCCAATGCCCAATTTTCAGATACCACTGGGCTTGTTAATTGGCAAAGAGCGGTTAAGTCACCGCAAGAGCTAGACTATATGCGAAAGGCAGCGCGCATTGTAGAACGCATGCATCAGCGTATCTTCGACAAGGTAGAACCAGGAATACGAAAATGTGATCTAGTGGCTGACATCTATGATGCCGCTTTACGCTACGACGAGACAATGGGTGTCGGTGGTGATTACCCAGCTATCGTGCCGTTGCTACCATCAGGTGTAGAAGCTTCAGCGCCGCATTTGACCTGGGATGACCAGCCGATGAAAAGTGGCGAAGGTACGTTTTTCGAAGTTGCCGGTGTCTATCGTCGATACCACTGTCCGTTGTCGCGCAGTGTGTTTTTAGGCAAACCAACACAAACCTTTCTCGACGCTGAAAAAGCTGTTTTAGAGGGAATGGACGCTGGCCTAGAAGTCGCCAAAGCAGGCAATCTATGTGAAGACATTGCCAGCGCATTTTTCTCTGTATTAAAAAAGTATGGCATCGAAAAAAATAACCGAGCGGGCTATCCAATCGGTATGTCCTACCCGCCTGATTGGGGCGAACGCACCATGTCCTTGCGGCCGGGCGATAAGACAGTTATGGAAGAAAACATGACCTTTCATTTCATGACTGGTTTATGGATGGACGACTGGGGTTTTGAAATTACGGAGAGTATTATCATTGGTGCAGATGGCCCTGAATGCTTGGCCAATGTGCCACGTAAGCTATTGATTAAAGATTAATGGTTAAAAAGAAGGATTAAAGATAAAAGGGTGCCTCTTGTCAGAGACACCCTTTAGCCCCGACTAGAGTTGATTACAAATATGCCCTGTTTCTATAAAGCCCCGTTTCAGGGGATTGTTCAAAACATCTTCAGTTGTGAAGATAGTAGTGCTTCAATTGTTAGTCACGTCATTGATCGAGTTGACTTAAGCTTTGAAGGCTTTCCGGGTGACACGCATAGCGGATTAACGCGTGCCGCTTGTAGTCGTTTCCCCTATCTATATAAAAAAGGTGTAGAAATACGAAACAGTCGGCAGCTCACCCTCATATCGACAGAAGAGCTTGCTGAAATCGCAGCTGGACTCGAACTTGATCTATTACCAGCTGGATGGTTAGGTGCCAATATCGAACTTTCCGGCATACCCAGTTTGACCTTGTTACCGCCGTCATCGCGTCTAGTATTCAACGGTAAAGCAACGATTGTTGTCGATATCGAAAATAGGCCCTGTGTTTATCCCGCGAAAATAATCGATAGCTTTCATCCTGGAAAGGGTCGAAAATTTATTAAGACGGCAAAGCACAAGCGGGGCATAACCGCGTGGGTTGAGCGCGAAGGATTGATCGAACCAGGTGACAGTATCGAGGTGTTCGTACCTGATCAGACACGACATCCTTTGCTAGGCGTTTGATTGATTCGGTACAGGTCTAGGGTCTACGCTTCTCGCATAGGTAAGCCAACACCGACTGAATCACTGCTTTATCCTTTAGGATTCCGTTATGCCCGAGTCCCATTGTTTTGAGGCTAGTGCAATCTTTCCAAGTGACTTCTATTTCTTTAAACAATGCGGCATCAACTTCTTCATCTTCATGGTCGTACACCATCATGCCAGACGGCATTTTATGGTTGAGTAAAGTCGCTGGCTTGAATAGTGCCCACGGGTCTTGTTGATCCAAAATCGCGTACATTTTCTGCCCAACCAAGTCGTGAAAACGCTTTGCTAGCGCCGGTCTTAGGCTTAACAATTGACGATAGGATTCGAATATCCTCTGTACGTCTAGATGGGGCGCCATCATTATCAAGTGTTGGGTTTTTAGATCTTGTTGAATAGCGAAAGCCGCCGCCATTGCGCCAAGAGAGTGAGCAATAACAGTATTGACCTCACCTACTTGCTGTTGAATAGCCGATAGCGTTTGAGAGAATTCAAGTAGGTGGGTTTGCTTGCCATGGTTTTTCCCGTGTGCTGGTGCATCGAAGGTGATAACTTGATATCCAGCAGCCACTAGCGTCGGTATGAAATATCGGAACTGAGTTCCTGATCCACTCCAACCATGCATTAATACAACCAGTGGGCCTTGGCCCCAGCGGTAAATAGGCAGTGTTTGATCGAGCAATTGAAGGCTGATAGTTTCATCAGCTTGCTGCCAGAACTCATTGACCCATTGTTTCGGTTTCGACTTGAACACAGTAAACCATAGTTTACCGAGCACCCGCGCGGGCCATTCATTGTGTATCAATGAAATCAGGTTAAGGCCAAATCCAGCAAGCTGAAAACTAATCGGAATCACACGCCTCGCTCTGCCAGATGAGCTATTCATAGTTTTGTTTTTCGTTTTCATTCTGTGCTCATTCGATTTTCATAGAGTGGTTACTTTAGGTAGATCAGTTGCTGGTCGCGCATTTTTAAAATCTTTTTGACACCTCCTGATTAGAGGTGTCCTTTAAAACATGCGGAGCAATACGTTTCACTATTGCGCCCTGCGGCCTCACTGCAAAAACGAAAATCACGTTTTTTGAGCTATCGGGTCAGAGTCTTGCGCTCGCGATAAAAAGTATACATACCAGTGCCAACAACAATGAGACTTCCAATCATTGTGATTGCATCGGGTACTTCTCCGAACACAAAGAATCCGAGCAATAACGCCCAAATCAATACGGTATAGCGAAAAGGCGAGACGAACGATATTTCGACATCACGCATGGCGGCAATAGCGGCAACGTAACCGATTAGAATAAATCCTCCTGCTGTAGCTAGATACAGCCATATCAGTGGTGAAACATCGTGCCACTCCTGGGTTGCACTCGCCATCCCCGCTAAAGTCATGATGCTAACGGAGGTGAGCAGTGCAACAAAAATAGAAGGTGTCGAACTATTCAACTTGTGTGATAAAAGGTCCCTAAGTGTTACAAAAGCAACAGCGCCGAGAGCCCAGAGCGAATAAACATTAAATCCATCCGTGCCTGGTCGGACAATGATTAGGACTCCAGCGAAACCGATAAGAATCGCCAAGTAGCGCCGCCAGCCAACCTTGTAACCGAGGAATATGGATGCAGCCAGTGTTACACTAAGGGGCAGGGACTGCAGAATAGCCGTGGCGTTTGCCAATGGCATATTAAAGAGAGCGGTCAGAAAGCAAAAGGTGGCACTTATCTCAGCGAAGGTGCGCCAAGCAATAATTTTGAATTCGCCAGTCTCTAGCTTGTGAAATATTACTTTTTTGTGCCAGGCCAATATCCCCAACAATAACGTTGCGAAAATACCGCGTAAGAACACTGCTTGAAATAGTTCCAAGTCCTCAGATACCAGTTTGATCATGGTATCGTTTAGAACAAAACCAGCCATTGAAGCCATCATAAATAAGGCCCCTCGTATATTATTACTGTGTTCCACTACGATTTCCTATGTCTTGACCTTGAATTTGAACGTGCGACAGCTTGCTTGAGAGGCAGCGAGCGTTAGGTCTAGCTTTTAAACTGCGGCCGGTTCTATGCAATATGTTCTATGCCCTTGCCATTCTTACAACCTTCCCTATGTAAGTTAGATGCTAACGGCAGAACACCTGAAGGAATCGATATTTCTTCTGGTGTTCTACAGGCGATGTTCGTCGGGATGTGTCCTGATAATGTATTCCGAGCGTTAAACGACCTTTGCGATAGCTTCGCACAGGGCGCCCATATTACCTTCAGTCATTGCTGCAACATTGAAGCGACCCGAGTTTACCGCGTAGACAGCACTGTCTTCTCGCATTTTAATGACCTGTTCTGTACTCAATCCAGAGAATGAAAACATACCGTTTTGACGCTCAATAAAGCTGAAGTCCATTGCGACACCTTTTTGCTTGAGTGTTTCTACAAACAATTTCCGCATAGCGTGAATTCGATCGCGCATGGCATCGACCTCAGCTTCCCATTCAGCGCGTAATTTATCGTCGGTAAGAATTGTCGTAACGACTGAGCCACCGTGAGCGGGCGGGTTAGAATAGATGACACGAATAATGCTTTTTAGCTGGCTGAACACGGTATTGGCAATTTGTGTTGTTTTTGCGACTACGGTAAAAGCGCCGGTACGTTCGTTGTAGATGCCGAAGTTTTTCGAAAATGAGCTGGCGACTAATAATTCTTCACAGTGCTCGGTGAAAATGCGAAGCCCTTCGGCATCTTCTTGTATACCACGGGCAAAACCCTGGTAGGCAAAATCAAATAAGGGCAGAACTTGTTTGTCCGCACACAAATTGGCAAGTTGAGTCCATTGTGCGTTATCAGGATCGATGCCAGTCGGATTATGGCAGCATCCATGAACAAGCAGAACATCACCAGCCTTGGCAGTTTCAAGGTCGACTAACACGGCGTCAAAATCGATATCTTTAGCGTTCTCATCGTAATAGCGGTAGCGCGCAATTTTAAGACCTGCAGCTTCGAATATACCGATGTGATTCGCCCAAGTCGGATCGCTGACCCAAATGGTGACGTCACCGAGTTGACGTTTAATGAATTCGGCTGCAATGCGTAAACCACCAGTACCGCCTGGTGCCTGCGCGGTATGAGCGCGCTTATCAGCAATGATCTGTGAATCGTTTCCGAATAGTAACTTTTGAACGGCTAGTGCGTAGTCTGCTGTCCCGGCGATGCCTAGGTATGACTTGGTCTTTTCATTCTCTAGTAATCTGGCTTCGGCTTTTTTTACGCTAGGTAGTATAGGTGTGTTACCAGCGGCGTCTTTATAAACCCCAACACCCAAATTAATTTTATTGGTACGGGTATCTGCATTAAATTCATCATTGAGGCCCAAAATCGGATCGGCCGCAGCAGCAGAAATCTTTTCAAACATCGTAATTACCTAGGATAGAGGGTTAAGGAATAGGGTCGTGTAGACAACACGGTGAGCTAAATTCGGCGAGAATATTGACTGTCAATTCGACCTATGGCACCGAGTTTATTTTCACCAAAACGAAGCATATCATTAAATTATTGATCTATCGTATCCAAATATCAGTTTTTTTAGACAAGGTAAACATCATTGCATTTTAGTCGATATGAACTACAGTCGAAGGATGTTATTCGTCGTAGAAATTCTCAGTTCATGTCTGAAAATAAACTTTATATATAAAACGCTCGATTTTCGAGTTACGTTATAAGGTGCAGTGAAGCTCACACGACGTCAAATGTGTCGTGTAAGAGAAACTTTATCAGCGTTTTTGAAACATTCAATTATTCTGAGTATGTTTGACTATTTTTCACTTTGACAATTTTACTATAAAGTTTTAGGCTGGGACACAGTTTTGGCTAAACCGACGTCGGGTTGGGGATACTTTAGGTTCGAAAATAAAGACGGGTAGCATAAAATTAGTTTCGTTGTTTTATTCAATATAATACTGAGAGAGGAATCGTTAATGAGAGTAAGT
>JBLHID010000146.1:0-6659 GCA_047615545.1 Polaribacter sp. | reverse complement strand
CTGGTTAGCGTGTGGGGGTTGTGATGATTTGTGAAGGTGATGATGCGATCAGAATTATAAGTTGAAGGTGACGATTTGTTCTATTAGTCTCACTTTTGAGCCATTAAATTAATCAGTGTCTATTTGTATTTGGCAGGGGTTTTAATTTCAAACCTGTATACCTAACCAGTATCCTAAAAGAGCATAATTTTCTCGGTTCCACCACAAAAATGGATAGCAAATCCATAGCTATACCACCATAAACCCCGCGTTGCGAATTAATGCTAAATGCTCCTTAGCGGTCTTCATTTCAATAACGTTTCGTCTGGTCTCGATCTAGATGATCAAGCCATGATAAAATCAAAATAAAACATTCTCAACGATTGTAAGCGTCATCTTTCAAACAAGACCCTATTCAGCAAATAGCCCTGCAATCGATCTTACTAATCCTTCCTCAAGCGCAGGTAATGCGTCTTCAAAATCTAAGTTAGCCTGATTGGCGGTGCTGACTATACGAGTATGATAGGTCTTCCAGTTGACTTGAATGGCATCAGATACCTGAGTAACTGAAGTGTCTTCACCCTGCGTGCTATAGGTGTCTTGCTTTTGCGTGACACCTTCATTTGATTGTGGACGTTCACGAACCTGTAAATCGGTCACCATGGTAAACAAAGTGTCATCTACAAGTGAGTCAGCAATAACACCAACAAGAGCACCAATGACAATGCCCTTTCCAGAGTCTGATCGACTGGATACCGCACTGCCCAGTGCTGCACCATTAAATCCTGCGTCAATATAGCTTTTGGACGATTTTAGGTTGTCCTTACCTACTTTAAGTATATTAGCCTGTAGCATAAATTGAGCCTGGTCTGGGTCATCAGTAATTTTGAAGCCAGCGTTAATCAATCGGAGTTTAATGCGCGATTTTATATCTAACTCTTTATCGGATGTGTTGCGAACGGAAATAAACACGATACGTTTATCTGGACGAACCGGTTCCAGAAAAATGGTATCGCTGGTTTTTGTTTGAACATCGAGCTCACGTTTATTTAAGCTGGTATTCATAGCGCTACAGCCAACAAAGGCAAGGCCCGTGAGCATGATGCCAAATATTTTAAGTAGTTGTTGGGCTGAATATATTTTCACGGTCGCTATCCTTAATAGTTATTTAATGCTGTTGGGCTCTTTAGACAGCAGAAAGTTTCAAAGTGTTAGAGTATCGCAGAAGGGGTCATGTTCCAGTCACAAATGGTACGCTTTATTTGATTAAAAGTAATGATGGGTACGTTGTAATGACAGGGCCGTATTTTGATTTGAGTGCCTCGGTCATATTGGTCTCCCACACAAAAGTGTGAGAGACCGATATGGCGATCTATGGCTACTGGTTATCTGACGACATATTCCACAGAATGTTCTGTCCTTCGCCCATCATGGTTTGTGGCATTTGGCCGTTCCATTGTTGGGCACGAACGTATTCGACGAGGACACGAGATTGGCTCAGGGCATCGGCTTTTTTCTTAATTGACTCAGCTTCAGCGACACCTTTAACTCTAATGGCCTGCGCTTCTGCTATAGCTTCGATTTCTATCGAATAGGCTTTTCCGTCAGCCGTCGCTTTTGCCGCGTCCCGCTTTGCATTCGCTGTGTTTACTTCGCGTTGTGCTTCAAGCTGTTGACGGTCAAGACGATGCTTTTCGGCAGCAGCTAGGTTCTTCTCTGTTTGCTTGGTTTCAATTGACTGAATGTATTTTGCTGGCAAACCAAGATTTTCCAATTGGGCCGAGTCGAGTTTGACCGGATAATTGCTCATTTCTTCTTGCAGTAGCTCCTCGATTTGGGTGATGACCTGGCCTCGGTTCTGGATGATCTCTTCAGCTTTATATCGTGCCAAGGCATCTTTGGCTGCAGAGCGTAATTTAGGATCGAGTATTCGAGTCTCAAACTGGCTCAGTCCGCCGTAACTTTTGTATAGTTCGAAGGCCTGGTCGCGTCTTACCGTCCAGTTGATAGATACTTCAGCTGTAACTGGCATTTGTTCATGAGTTGACGCATTCAATTTTTCAACATTCTTACGCGTGCGAATTTCCAAAACTTCTATTCGATCGACAAATGGAATCTTGACGTGTAATCCTGGGTTAACCTGTTCTGTTGCTTCGCCAAATCGTTTGATGATACCAACATGGCCTTCATCGACTGTATACATGGCCTGGGAAAAAACGACGAATAGCAAAAATAGAACGATGACAATGAACACCTTGCCTTTGCTTTTGCTCATAATTTGGTTTAGGTCGGGTAGGTTTGGAGGTTGATTGCTCATTTTATCGAATCTCGGTTTAGTGTGAAATAGCTGACTTAAAGTCAGTTGATTAAGGGTAGTGGGCAGCGATTAGAAAGCATTTAGTTTGTTTTGGCAAGCAGCGCTACTATCGATAATAATCCGGATGCTAATCAGCCACTTCTAGTAAATTACCTATTTCAAGAATGGTGTGAATGAGTCGTCGTTGATAGTGCCTTGACTTTAGCCAAAAACCTCGTTGCTACGCGTCAATCAATCGTTCGGCCATTTCTCTCAGGGCATTGGGATTTGATTTTTAAGAACTATTGATTGTCGTCATCTATCACTATCACCATCACTGGTGGGGTTCTGATATTTATCGACAATTAGCGGCGCAAGCGTGCGCATGACAATGCCGGTGAAGCAAATGAAAATGCCCGCGTGACCTTGATTAAACGATTGATGGACAGTGTCAATAAAGGGTTTTGGCCGATGTTGATGAATGGCTTGTGGAATAAGGTCAAGTAGCTTACTCGCAACTAAAGCACCTTCGTTGGTGAGGTTGCAAATATGGATGGGACTTGATGTCAGGTTTATCGAGTTATATGTGAATAACTCGGCTTGTTAATTTAAAGGTAAAGTGTGGGATGGCTAAGGATAAATACCTACCTTTAACATTGTGTTTACTGGCGAGTGTGGCGTAAGCCGCGCCTCAAGCTAATGAGTGTAATGAAACTCGACCTGCATGTTCAGTCAGTGGCTGCCAGTGGCATCATCAGCAAAGGCTCATAGCCTAGCTCTAGGATTCTAGCAAACGACAAGCACTATCAAGTGCTTATCTCAAAACGGTGTGATTACATGCGTTACGCGATAGATGGATCAAATTTTCCATTCCCGATGAGGCGTCTAGTGCCGATCCAAATGTAGGCTGGTGTGGGAGATAGGTGTCAAATACCCTCGTTACCCGTTTGGAATCGGCGTAAAGAATGGACGCAGACGCTTGCGTTGAGTAGTTCTTGACGCTGATCCCACAAAAAGTCGTGGGCTGTTTAAATCGCATCGAAAATACTTCGATCCCTGATGGCTAGACCGTTATGATTAAAATAGCAGGTATGATTGATCACTCCACATAGTAGGGGGGGCATCGAGCACCGATCTATGACGATCACCGTTTCCGCTCGTGCGAAAATTTTTCGAGGCGTGTAATCGCTTTAACGGGCGTTTTTATGGCCATTATGTGATGGGGAATCACTGTCACCTTCCAGGCTACGCTTAAAGTTATTGTGGACGAGTTTGTAAGAACACATATCTCTGGTGCGAATAGAGTGGCTCGTAAACTCAATCAAATTCTGGATAAAAATCCCAAGATTAAAGTTTAACTAAAAGTTTTATATCAACAATTACGTCTTAGTTTTCTTGGTTTCTTCTGTGCTGAATTCACGACCAACGTTTTTCATATACTATTGAATATAGCGAGTAGCGTGCTTTCGACATGCTTTATCATGGCTCCGTTGGTAACCTTTGACTTATTGGCCATGATGCCAGAAGATAGGACGTTAATTAACAATAAATCGAGAGCTTTTTGCTATGGAAAATACCTTACACGGCGGCCAAATTGAAGCCAAAGCCGTTGCACTTCCGCTTGATAACGCGGTCCTTCGCATGATGAAAACGCCGTTACTTATTTCAGGATTAATCGCATTGGTTTGGGCCCTAAGCACCAGTTATGTGTGGGCTAATGGCGAGCAAATTATTGGTTCGTGGCTTACTCCAGACGATAAAGCAGTGATAGAAATTTACCAGCAGGACGGTCAATATTTTGGTAAGTTTGTGTCTCTAAAAGAGCCCCTTTATGCGGTAGGTCATGCCGACGGTTTAGAGGGTCAAGTGAAAGTCGACCGCAATAATCCAGACGCCGCACAGCATGAACAACCGATTATCGGCTTAGTGATGCTTAATGGCATGCAGTACTCTGGTGAAAACAATGGTAAGCATAAATGGGAGGACGGCACTATTTACGATCCAGGTAATGGTAAAGCTTATAAGTGCACTATCAAACTCAATGTCGATGGCACCTTAGATCTACGGGGTTATATAGGTATTTCTTTGTTCGGTCGTACCCAAGTTTGGCGGCCGCAGCAGTAACGGCAATAGATCAACATATTCCTTAGGCCATTGAACACTATAAAAGAAAAAGTCAGCTGACTGGTAGCGTTAGTGTTAAGACTGAATCCAAAGCAGGCCACATCACGACGAGGTCACCCATTGGACATTTCCGGTCGAGTAGGCGACGTAATTTTTTTGGTTTTGCCCAACCCGACCATGGCTACCCTAATAAAACCGTAGCATGGCCGACAGCTTAGGTTATACAAAAGCCAACCATACGCACCTGCGTTTTGACTCTTCGACTCCTGTGCGGATGACAGCCAGCGACGAGATGGCCATAATATGATCGGCATCAAGTGCATTAAGCAAACCAATACCGAAGCCAAGTGTTAGGAAGGTAAAACGACATTAATTGCGATCAAATTTGAACGCTAGGTTAGGCTGAGCTTAGTTGGGCCGAAAATTCTACCGAGACTAGCGCATTTCTACCGCCATACCTTTTAGCCAACAATGGGTCATAGGGCAGGCTTTCGATGATTTCTACAGCGGTTTATCCATCTAGCTCTTCGAGAAAGGCCTGCAAAACAGGGGATCGAAATCCACCGGATTTAACAATCAATTCCATGCTGGACGTGTAGTGTAACTTGTCAGGTAACAAGGTTTCTAGTTGGTTTTTTTGCACCCACTGTTCGGCGTAATGCGACGGTAAAAAGCCGATGTATTGACCGGTCAGAATGAGCATTGCCTGTGCTTCTACATTGTCGATCAATGCGCCTGACGAATTGACTCCGAGCACTTTCAAATCAGCAGCATGCAGGTAGTTTCTTGCGACAATACGTGCGCTACGGATCGTCTTGATATTGATGTTTGTTAGACTCGAAAAAGGATGTTTATTAGAGCAGTACAGATACTGCTCTTCCTCAAAAAGAGGGTGGTAATCGAGACCTGATATACGTAATGGATAAGGGCCGATGGCAGCATGTAATCGTCCGTGTAGAACACTTTGCTCCAGTTCTAGTGGTGGCTTCACCTCAATTTGAATTTGCACTTCGCTGGCGCGTTGGTTAAAGCGATGAATGGCCAAGGGCAGTGGTGATGCTGTGTTGGTAATTGTATTGTCGATAATACCGATGTTGAGTTTGCCGCGTAGCATTTTGTCGACATCACTTATTTCATGCCGAAAATCCTCAATTGAGGTAAATAGACGCAGTGCTGCCTGATGTACCTGTTGACCTGGCTCAGTGAGTCTGAATCCACCTCGCCCACGTTCGCATAGGCGTACACCAATGCGAGTTTCCAGTCGGTTCATGTGTTCGCTGATTGTGCTCTGGCCAATGTTAAGAACGGGTTGAGCGGATGCAAAACCACCACAACGTACCACAGTCAGAAATACCTGCAGTAATCTCAAGTCAATGTCGCTTACTTGTCGCATCTTTACCTATTCCACTGTTACTTCGGTTTAGTCCGATGTTTAGTTGTAAAATTAGTTATTGTAACGATATAAAAGCACTCGTAAAGTAAAGCTTCGAACAATCCGATGGAATACTGTTATGGCGAATGATTATGAAACTGGCCGATTAAATCTGCCATTTGTGGGGCATTGCACCTTTGCTAAATCTCCGGTATGCACAGACTGGGACAATATCGATGCAGATGTCGCGATCCTCGGCGTGCCAAATGATATGGGCACTCAGTGGCGTCCGGGTGCTCGTTTTGGGCCACGTGGTGTGCGAGAGGCATCAACCTTATTTTCCTTCGGTCATGGTGGTGCTTATGACTTTGAAGACGATAAGCTGTATCTGTCACAAGAACAGTGCCGCATAGTCGATGTGGGTGATGTTGACATCGTTCATACCAATATGGAAAAAAGCCATCGAAATACCTATGCCGCAGTGAGCAAAATCCTCGAAAGTGGCGCGATGCCTGTTTCTATCGGTGGTGACCACTCGGTGCATGCACCAATAATAGAAGCCTTCGCGGATAAAGGGCCTATACACATCCTGCATTTTGACGCGCATCTTGATTTTGTCGATGAGCGGCATGGTGTGCGTTATGGGCATGGCAACCCACTACGACGAGCATCGGAAATGAATCATATTACCGGTATGACACAGATGGGCATTCGTAACGTATCGTCGTCTAACCGATCCGACTATGATGCTGCGCGTGCTGCGGGTTCTAACATTCTATCGGTGCGCGATGTTCGCAGGCTCGGTACGCAAGGTGTGGTCGATCAAATTCCCGATGCGGAGTCTTATTATATTACGATTGATATTGATGGCTTTGACCCTTCTATAGC
>JBLHID010000145.1:0-6756 GCA_047615545.1 Polaribacter sp. | reverse complement strand
TGAGTCTGTATTCCTAGGGCAAAACAATCGTGAATCTGTCGAAAAAATTGTGAATTTATTAGGTCAGGCGTAGGCTTTATGTTTTCAAATGTTGCTAGGAATTTACCATTGCGCTAGACATAATCAGACGTCTGTCGGACTTAGGGAATCGTAACGAGGGCAAGTCATTTTGCGTCAGTTTTTTTTGATCGAATGAGGCGAATAGTTGTTCTATTCAACGAATAGGATCGGGAAATCTGGCCAAAATACCTTTTCCGCAGTAGATTCATCCTAAGGCCGACTGGCTCCTAGAGGCTATGCTGAGGTGGATCGGAATAGAATTACTCATGGGACACAGTTCAACAAGAGTAGGTCATGAAGACTTCCTCGCCTATCTAAAAGTGAACTGATTAGGCCGTCGATTACCCAGTTGACCAGCTAATGACATAGCGAGTCAATAAGGAAACAAAAAACCCTTCGCATGTCTAATGATTGTCAACGAAGGGATTCTAATGAGTGACACTGGCGTAGCGCGTCAACCGTGTTTATTAGGTTTTGGTTTTCTTGGGCCGGCCTTTTGGTAGGGGACTAGCTCTTCGATTAGTGAGTTGCTCGATTTTCTTAATAAACTTCGCATTGCCTAACGCCCATCCCTTATTGGTGGCATCACTAATCGTGGTTAGCTCTTCTGCCGTCAGAGTCGGTTTAAACAAGGCCCTATAAGCTTGGCTACGTTCCTTCTCGGTTTTGCCAAGTTGCTTATAGATACGGTGTTCGGTAATACTCTCATCAGCCTTGCCAAGTGCATTATGGGCGTAGCTACTCCATTGATAAGCCTTTGGATTTTTGGTTAATCCGGCACGAACAGGACTATTCTCGATATAACGACTACAGCGCAGCAAGTATTCAGAAGGGTCAAGCACAGTTGCTCTATAGCGACCTTCCCACAGAGCGCCCTGATTGTCGTAGTTGTCGTTAAAATGTTGCGCGTAATTGCGACCTAAGGATTGCAGTGTTCTCGATATGCTATTTTCTTCCCCTGGGCTGACCAGCAAGTTGACCTGATTTGGCATGAGCACATAAGCATGCACCTTCAGGTCATTGTTATACGCCGCAGCATAGAGACAGTCGATATAGTATTGATAATCGACTTCGTCGAAGAAAATATCTTGTTGGTTTATGCCGCGTTGAATAATATGTTGCGGCTGATTTTTGATATAGTAGCGAGATAAGCGAGCCATGTTTTTTCAGCAGTATTTAAGTTGGAGACAGGTTAAATTATAGCAGAGTTTAAAAATTGCCCCGATATAAATGCCTTTAATAATGGGTGGTCGACATAAAAAAACGTTTTTTATCCAATTACAGGTTCTACAACCATTGGCGCTTGATTGTTTTCTCCCAATTACGTCGATTGACCTGCTGATCTTTTTCGTAGGCTGTTACCGTTGCTTTGATGTAAAAGTTGTTTGCATCACAACTAAAGCTACTATCGGATTCCGTACGTATTGACCAGTCACCTCGATACATCCAGCAGACATAGTGGCTGGTTGCCGAGTAACTGAGAGGGTCATCCAGTTCAATAGACCAAGAGGATTGCTCACGGTGTCGGGTACATAAGCCATGACCGGGCATTTCAGCTTCACCTGTATCTTCTATGACGTGATAATGAGTTAGGCCCTTTTGAATATCGCGTTCTATCCAGCGTTTAGTCTCAGGGGGTCGATGGCATTGGTATTCGGGTAATGGGTTTTGGTTTTCTGGCTCAGCGACTTCAATGCTGGCGTTGCCGAACCGAGCAGGCAATACAACCGAAGAATCAGGGCCGAGTTTGATTCGGGTCGTGTTCATTTCGTTTGGTGGCAATACCATCGGCCAATAATGGTTTGATATTGAGACACGTATTTTGTGACCAGTCAGAAACCGATAGCCACATTCGTCGAGATTAATGTCGACTGTTTCAAACTGCCCTGGCACCATAGGTTTTGGATTCTCATTGCCATCGCGATGCGCTAAATTAAGTACGCCCCAGCTGACACGATTGACAACACCATCAGCATGAATGTCATTTAAACGAACAATAATATTGCCCAACGGTTTGTCGATGGCAACTTTCAGCTGTAGTTTTACTCTACCCAGAATTTCAACCGAGTGCGTTAATGTGGCGGTATCGAATACTAGTGAGCCCGCATCGTCTATCCGTTGGTCACCCGGTAATTCGCCTTCTGGTTTGAGGGTGAATATCTCGCCACTTGCGGTTCCGCAATCGAGCGGGGAGCGAAGAGACGCTACCTGGATGTCACTCGGGATTTCGACTGGCATATCGAGTAACTGCTGGAAAGGGCCGAGGAAGTACGGTTTTTTGGTAATATCGGTTGATGGCATTTCCATCTGCGCCACCCATCGTCCCTGTTCGGTTTCACGCCGTAGTGAGGGTCTCACATTTTCGGATATATAAGCTCGGTAGGCGGGGAGCTCAGCGGCTTTATTATCGATACCCTTAAGCCAGCAATCCCACCATTGTAGTGCTTCACCAATAAAATCCATGCGTGGCTTTGGCCATGCGAAATGTGGGTATTTATGTATCCAAGGGCCATTGACTGCTTTTGTAACGCCGCTGAAATTAGCTGCGGCAGTGGGTGGTGCGTTGACATAGCCATCGCCCCATCCGGAAATAATCAGAGTGGGTGTTTCGATAGCTGCGTAATTCTCACTCACCGAACCATGTTTCCAGTAGTCATCTTTGTGTTGATGCTCTAGCCAAGTTTCGAGAGGGAAGGGCTGAGTATTGAGTCGATGCAGCCAAGTTGCCTTCCAGCTGTCGCCAACTAGTTCTGGATCGGGTGGCCTTGATGCATAGCACAGCATAGTGCTAGACCATGAGAAATTGGAATATAGTAAACAGCCACCTTTGTAGTGAATGTCATCGTTGTAACGGTCAACGGTGGAGCCAATAGAAATTATCGCCTTCAAGGCGGGTGGCCTCAAAGCGGCAACTTGTAGGCTATTGAAGCCACCCCAAGAAATCCCCATCATGCCGAGGTTACCCGAGCACCAAGGTTGTTTTGATATCCATTCGATCACGTCGCAAGCGTCGGCTAGCTCGCGAGGAGAGTATTCGTCGTCGTAGTCGCCATCCGATTCACCTGTGCCGGATAGATCGACTCGCACACCCGCATATCCCGCTTCGGCAAATGACGGGTAGGTACTTTCATCACGGGGGGCTGTGCCGTCGCGTTTGCGATAGGGTAAATATTCGAGAATAGCGGGTACGGGCTTTTTTGATGCGTCTTTAGGTAACCAAATTCGAGCGGACAAGCGCCGACCATCAGGTAGGGGTATCCATTCATTTTCGATAATGGTGACGGTAGAATTATTCATGTGCTATTCAACTCGCTCAACGGGGTTAATTACACATGGTTTTACCTTGCGAGACTGGATGATGCAAGCCAATAGACACGAATATCCCGGCAGTCGGGGACAGACGAATGAACTCTCGCCAATAGGATCTGGCGAGAACTTTTGAGTTTAAGTTGTTGGCCCTGCTTTTAGCAATGACTTTCCTCGTTCCGTATCAGTGTATTGCTCAAAATTATGGACAAATAGTTTAGCCAGATTATCGGCTTTAGATCGCCATAAATCAGGATCGGAATAAGTATTGACTGGGTTGAGAATGAACGAATCTACCCCCGGTAAAGCGGTCGGGATTGATAGGTTAAATACCGGTAGAGATTGACGTTCGCTTTCATCAATAGAACCATCCAAAATCGCGTCGATGATAGCGCGAGTAGCTTTAATCGAGATCCGTTTTCCGCTGCCATCCCAGCCCGTGTTAACCAAATAAGCTTTGCAATTAAATTGGCTCATTTTCTGGTTTAGGACATCGGCATAACGAGTTGGGTGGAGGCTTAGGAATGCCTTGCCAAAACAAGCAGAGAAGGTTGGTGTCGGTTCTGTAATGCCACGCTCGGTGCCAGCTAGTTTGGCAGTGAAGCCAGATAGAAAATAATATTGAGCTTGCTCTGGTGTCAGGCTAGACACAGGTGGCAATACACCAAATGCATCAGCTGTGAGGAATATTACTCTGGAAGCATGTCCGGCACGTGAGACCGGCTTGACGATATTGTCGATGTGATCAATAGGGTAGGACACGCGAGTATTTTCAGTCTTTGAGGCATCGCTGTAATCAATGACACCCGCTTCATTAACGCAGACATTTTCGAGCAGGGCATCACGTCTGATAGCGCGGTGAATGTCGGGTTCGTCCTCGCCATTTAAGTTGATGACTTTGGCGTAACAGCCGCCTTCAAAGTTAAATATGCCGCTATCATCCCAACCATGTTCATCATCACCAATGAGCTGGCGTTTAGGGTCGGTTGATAAGGTCGTCTTTCCGGTGCCTGACAAACCAAAGAAAATAGCAACGTCGCCATCTTCGCCAACATTGGCCGAGCAGTGCATAGAGGGCATGCCTTTTAATGGCAGCAGGTAGTTCATGATCGAGAACATGCCTTTCTTCATCTCTCCACCGTACCAGGTGCCACCAATAATCTGCATGCGTTCGGTCAAATTGAAAGCTACGAAATTCTCCGAATTCAGCCCTTGAGCCTGCCAGTCAGAGTTGTTGGTTTTTGAACCGTTTAACACAACGAAGTCAGGTTCATAGTCGGCAAGCTGTTCTGCACTCGGGCGAATGAACATATTGGTGACAAAATGTGCTTGCCACGCGACTTCGGTAATGAACCTGACCTTGAGCTGGCTTTCTGGATTGGCCCCACAAAAGGTATCGACAACAAACAGGCGTTTTTCCGATAATTGCTCGACGACTAATTTTTTAAGAGAACCCCAAATTTCGCCATCGATAGGGTGATTGTCGTTCTCGCCCTGATCAGACCACCAAACGGTATCGCGTGTTATGTCGTCTCGTACTAGGTATTTATCTTTTGGCGACCGACCCGTGAATATACCTGTGTCGACCGCGATGGCACCTGATTCAGTGACGTGACCTTTTTCATAGCCGATCAGCCCGAGTGCAGTTTCCTCGGCATATAGCGTCTCAAACGATGGGTTGTGTAAAACTTCGTGAGTCGTTTGAATACCGTATTGATACAGGTTTAAAGTGTCTACATCAGCCGTTGTATTGTCAGCGAGTGCTTGATTCATAGGGTCTGGTTATTTGTAAGTTGAATGAGATGAACGACGGGTAAAATTAATCGGTTATTATAGATGATAGTGCGATAACCCTATAAATTTAGGGCGTATAAACATATAACATTAACTGGAGTCTCTCGGACTTAGGGAATCGTATCGAGGGGAAGTCATTTTGATCCAACTTTTGGATCGAATGAGGCGAATAGTTGTTCTATTCAACGAATTGAATCGGAAAATCTGGCCAAAATGCCTTTTCCACACGACTACTTGGATGTAGCGGTTCGGCGCCCCGAAGGTAGAACAATGCATCGTTACCGGGATATAACTAATTAGAATAACGCAGGAGCAGTTATCGAGGAGCTGTTGTCGAGTAGATTCACCCTTAGTCCGACACGCTCCTAGCCGACAGGTTGCTACGTCGGTCTATTTAAAACGAGCAAATCAATACTTGATGTCGTTATCTTTTAGACCATCAAGAGGAAGTACCAATGAGGCACCATACATTCCTGAAACAGTCTGATAGGGAAGTGTAAAGTCACACCCTCATAGTGCGACTGTAGAACCATGAAAATCAATACTATGAACCAAGGAATTAGAAGCGGAATTTCTTAAAGTAAGTTCAACAAAGACGCCAGATGTCACTTCTTTTTCTTCGACCGTCATTGTCATTTGCGCGACTTTGGGGCAACCCTTAGCAGTCTGATCATAGGTTGATAAATTCGGGGGATTCACGAGTGTTTGTGTAACTCGCTCCAAATCTAGAATAGTTAGGCTCTATCCCAATTGTTTTGGCTGTGTCTTTTTGCTGACGCGAATGAGTTGATGAGTGTTATTGAAGCCACTGCAGGCAAGGACAGCAAGAAATCTTTACGTTTCATTTTCATTAGGTGGTTCATATTTATTCTCCGAGAGTATTAATAATTCTTAGGATAAGTCTCCCTTAATAACGAAAGCTGTCCTTGATGTATGTCGATTGGCATGCAGATTTGTTCGATTCTGACCAGTTTGACCGACGAATTGTCGGGCTAAGCGGGAAACGTCAGTGGCTTTAGCGGTATGATGTGCGGTACAAAGCAGAAAACTAGACACAGCACTTTTTTTGCATCTATGCCTCCACCTAGGCACAATCGCAACTTGCAACTATCTTGGATCAAGTATTGAAGCCTCTAATTGAACAACGTGTCGCGCGATTACTCGATAGCGACGTCCGTAAAGTGTTACAACAGCGTCAGGTCGGTCTTGAAAAAGAAAGTCTGCGCGTGGCCGCTGATGGCAGCATCGCCCAGACGGCTCATCCCGCCAAACTAGGCGCGGCTCTGACCCATCCCAGCATTACCACCGACTATTCTGAGGCATTGCTGGAATTGGTGACGCCGCCATTTCAGCACTTCAGCGATACTCTAGGTTTTCTCGACGATACCCATCGTTATGTTTATAGCCAACTCGATAACGAGCTCCTGTGGGCCAGTAGCATGCCTTGCGCTGTCGACGGCGATGCCAGTATTCCAATCGCAGAGTACGGCAGTTCCAACGCAGGCCGCATGAAAACAGCCTATCGGCGTGGGCTTGGTCACCGCTACGGGCGCATGATGCAGGCCATTGCCGGTGTGCATTTCAACTACTCCTATC
>JBLHID010000144.1:0-6874 GCA_047615545.1 Polaribacter sp. | reverse complement strand
CGCCACTTAAGTAGCGCGTCTTCGTTACGACGAAACAGGATCACCGGCATCATGATCAAATCGTCGAAGTCGAGTGTATTACAGGCGAGCATATGCTCCTGATAGTGCTGGTATAATCGGGACTGGGCTTCGAGTAAGGGTGTGTCCGCAATTTTGATGGCGCTGACCGGATCTATGAACTCGTTTTTCCATCGACTGATCTGATACATTGCTTGTTTGGTAAATGCTTGATCGCTTTCGCCTCGATGGAGTAATTCGGTAAGGCAGGATTCAACGTCCTTCGAATCGAGAATACTAAAGCCTTTACGAAGTCCTAATTCGTAATATTCTTCCTGTAATATGCGTAGACCAAGGGTGTGGAAAGTGGATATACCAATGCCTTTACTGTGCTTTTTTCCTAGAAGTGCAACAATGCGTTGCTTCATTTCGCGTGCTGATTTATTGGTAAAAGTGAGTGCGCGAATAGTGTTTGGCGCATAACCAGCTTGATGAATGAGATGCGCAATTTTATAGGTAATGACTCGAGTTTTTCCGCTCCCGGCACCGGCTAAAACAAGGCAGGGTCGGTCAATGCAAGTAACGGCCTGTTGTTGTGGAAGGTTTAGATCTTGCAGCTTCATAGTAGATAATTTACTGTAGAATAAAGTTAGCTATTCAAATAGTACTATTCAAAACACCGAGAGAATGACAAAACTAACAATTGATACAACAGGCTGGTTACAAACGGTGGAGGTGATTGAATCACCCAATTACGATGCTAGACCTGACAAAAGTAATATAAAATTGATCGTCGTACATGGCATTAGTTTACCACCGGCTGAGTTTGGTGGTGGCTATATTCAAGATTTATTTTGCAATCGGCTTGACTCAGATAAACATGAATATTTCGCATCGATTTGCGATCTAAAATTATCGTCTCATTGTTTGATAGAGCGTGATGGCAACCTTATTCAGTTTGTGTCTTTTTTTGATCGAGCTTGGCACGCGGGCGTATCAAGTTGGCGGGGCGAGTCTGCCTGTAACAATTATTCAATTGGTATTGAGTTAGAGGGCACCGATGATTTGTGTTATACCGACAAACAATATCAGCAGTTAGAAAAATTGATCCGATGTATCAGGCACGAATATTCGACGATTGAAGTAGATGGTTTGTGTGGACATAGTGATATTGCCCCAGGACGTAAAACTGATCCAGGTATTGCTTTTGATTGGCCTCGATTACAGAGCCAGCTAGATCACGATACCATTTAGCTATTGTTCGAGGCTAAAGCGAAGGGACTATTGTCGAGGCTTGTACTATTGGTGATATCTTGCCAGTGATCATCTATGAATCCTTCTAGTGGTTTATAACGATTTTTATATCGCATTTTATTGCAGTTTTTTATCCAATACCCGAGGTAGAGATATTCAAGATCACGGTATTTGGCCTCTTCTATCTGACTAAGTATTGCGAAATGACCTAGGCTTCGATCATGGTAATCAGGGTCGAAAAACGTATAGACTGCGGATAATCCTGAGTCGGTAATGTCGGACACAGCGATAGCGAGCAGACTTTTCCCAAGGCGAAACTCGATAAATTCTGTTTCTGTCCAGTCGCAGATTAAAAACCGGCGATAGTCGCCTTTGGTTGGGTTGGCCATGCTGCCATCGCTATGACGATTGGCCATATATCGACTGTATAAGTCAAAATGGTCCTGACGGAACTGTCCTTTCGAGAGGCTAATCTTGATGTCTTTATTGAGCCGTAGAATGCGCTTTTCATTTCGGGATAATTTGTGTTGTTTAACTGGCACGCGAACTGAAATACACTCCTTGCAATTGGTGCAGTGGGGGCGATAGACGTAGCCACCAGAACGTCTGAATCCGTGCTGTATCAGCGTGTTATATGTTTGCATGTCCATGTCGATATGCGGATTGGCAAACGCACTGATTGAATTCCTGTCGTCGAGATAACTACAGGGTTCCGGAGCTGACGCAAAGAAGTTTAATTTAGTTTGATCGTTCATTATCATTCATCGTCGTTTGTAATCAGCAACAACCAACTTACTATCTTGATTGATACCAATATTAACTAGCAAGAGTGTAGACCGGAAAATAGTGATTGCAGAGAATAAAATGGCAAAAAGCAAAAAAATCATATGGAATTTATCCGTAACCTATCTGTAACAACAGATGAGTCGGTGCAAAAATGACAAGAACTTTAGCTATCGATATCAAAAAATAACCGACTGGTTTCTAAACATTCAGCCGCTAGATGCTGGACAGGTTTCCCTTGATGATGCGCCACTGTTTGCAAAATGTGAGGCAGGTAGCACGGTTCATTGATGCGTGATTTTGGCCTTGGCAATAGACTACGCGGCAGTAAATAGGGTGAATCGGTTTCTAGCATGAGACGATCAGCAGGAATATGTTTTACGATATTTTGTAATTCGGCGCCACGCCGTTCATCACATATCCACCCTGTAATACCAATATGACAGTCAAGATCAAGGTAGTCGAACAAGGCTGCCTTGGTGTCAGTGAAGCAATGAACTGCGACTTGAGCGAGGTCAGGCCGGTATTCTTTCAATATAGAAAGAAAAGTATCGTGTGCATCGCGTTGATGACAAAACACGGGCTTTTGTAGTTTGACCGCAATTTCCAGCTGTCGTCGAAACACATCAACCTGAGCCGGCGAGGGTGAGTAGTTTCGATTAAAGTCGAGGCCAGTTTCGCCAACTGCTCGAACACAGGCTTGGGTAGCTAATTGATTAATTTGGTCTGAGGTGTCTACCGTCCACTCACTGGCATGATGGGGGTGGACACCTGCCGTGCAGATCAGCTGTTGCGGATATCGTGAGCAAAGCTCTATGGCCTTTACGCTTTCTTCTAGGTTGGTGCCGGTTACTACCAGTTTAATGACGCCTGCGTCTGCCGCACGTTGCAAAACTCGCTCAATGTCCTGCAACAAGCTTTTGTTGGTTAAGTTGACACCAATGTCGATGGTTTGATTGATGTTGCTCATAAGTGAAGGCTCATTGGCGAATGCCGGTGCCTCTTTCTAGTAACGTCAGGCAAATACTAAACAGAATTACTATGAATAGTACGATAACGCTGATGGCTGTGGTCAAATCAATATCACTAGTGCCACGGAAGCCGTAGCGAAAGCTGTTGACCATATACAATATCGGGTTTGCGAGTGATACCTGTTGCCAGAATTCGGGGAGTAACTTGATTGAATAGAAAATGCCACCTAAGTAAGTCAACGGCATTAAGACGAAGGTTGGAACGATGCTGACATCATCGAAACTCTTAGCGAATATGGCATTAATGAGACCCGCTATTGAAAAAAGAAAGGCGGTCAGGACAGCAACAACAACAATGATAAGTGGATTGTGCATCGAAAAGTCGGTAAAAATTTGCGACACCAACGTAACCGTCACACCAACACACAAACCACGAACCACGCCGCCGGTGATGAAACCGAGCATTATAATAATATTGGGAATAGGTGATATTTGCATCTCTTCGATGTGGTGTGAATATTTAGCACCATAAAAAGACGAGACGACATTAGCGTATGAGTTGGTGATAATCGACATCATCACAAGCCCTGGCATTATAAAATCAATATAAGATATGCCGTCCATCACACCAATTTTCTGACCAATTAAATTGCCGAATATGACGAAATATAGTCCTGTCATCACCACTGGCGGCACCAACGTTTGTATCCAGATTCGACTAAATCTTAGAATTTCCCGTCGAGTGATCGTGACGTAGGCAACCCAGTTTCGTTTCCATGGCGAAATGTTTGCGGAGTCTATGTTCTGACCTACTTCCTGATCTATTCCTTGGTCTATGTCTCGGTCGCTCATGCGGCTGTAATCTTCTTTGATGTGATATTGACGAAAAGCTCTTCCAATCGGTTTACTTTATTACGCATACGGTTAACCGTGATTTTAAGTGAGTCGAGTTGATGAATTAGCTCGTTCAGTGATTGTTGTTCGGGTACTTCTACTTCAATAGTATGACTGTCGATCAGCGAAACTCGGCCAAAGCCCTGTAGGGTGGGAGGTTGTAGAGCTTCATCCGCCAGATAGAGCACAAAAGTCTCGCTATTCAGGCTTTTCAATAATGTCTTCATGCTAGTGTTTTCGATAATTAATCCTTCGTCAATAATAGCGATGTTACGGCACATCGATTCAGCTTCTTCGAGATAATGTGTGGTTAAGATGATGGTGGTGCCTTGTTGATTTATTTCGTCCATAAATTGCCACATGGAACGACGTAGCTCGATATCCACGCCAGCGGTCGGCTCATCGAGAATTAATAACTTTGGTCTATGAATGAGTGCTCGTGCAATCATTAGTCGGCGTTTCATACCACCCGACAGATTGCCTGATTCGACATGGCGGTGTGGCCATAGGCCCAGTTCTTTAAGATAGTGATCGGCTAATTTGGTCGCTTTTTTTCGCGGAACACCATAAAACCCGCCCTGATTAACGACGATTTCATGAACGGGTTCAAACGTATTAAAGTTAAATTCCTGTGGTACAGAACCGAGTGTAGACTTTGCACTAATTAAATCATTATCGATACAATGACCGAATACCTTCACACTGCCTTTGGTTTTTTTGACAAGTGATGATACAACACCAATACAGGTCGATTTGCCAGCACCATTGGGGCCTAGCAGTGCAAAAAAATCACCTTCTTCGACAACAAGGTCAATACCTTTCAATGCCTGGAAACCGTTTCGGTAGGTCTTATGTAAATCGTGTATTTCAAGCGCGTGCATTAAGCTAGCCAATCAAAAAGACAGGCGGTTAGCTTAGGCATTCGAGGCCAAAAATCAAGCAATGCATCAATCAATGTCAAATGGAATAAAACGGTTTTTTGGTAAACTGTGCTATTTATAACCATAACGGTTTTCGTGAGGTTAAAGGGAGGGAAAATGGAATACCAAATGGATTCAATCTCTGTAGTCTTAATAGAGCCGTCATCGGCACAAAGCAAGATAGTTTTGCAACAGTTTGAAGAGTTGGTTATTAGTCGATTCGGTCATTTTCGGGCAGGGATAGAAGCGCTGGATTCAATATTTGAGGATATCCCCGATTTAATGCTGAGTTTTCTAAACCTCGAAGATACGACGGCCATTGATTTGGTGTTAGAAATGCGTGAATTTGAAATAACCGAAAACACCCCGGTTATTTTAATCTCGACAGCAAAGTCATTTATGGAGCTAGATCTTATCTAGCAGGCTGGTGCTTGTGCAGTGCTGAATAAGTCGTTTGACCCTTGTGAGGTGAAGAAGTTGATTGAGACCTGTCTATCCGCTTAACAAAAAGTCGGTCGATCAATAATCATAACCTGGCAATACCATAGGTATCCACTGGGAAGTAAGGTCGAATTACCCCTAGACGTGTTAGAATTGATCTATCCTAGACTGATGTGAATTGCGACTCCTCAAATGGAAAATACCTCGATTGTTTATATCCTTTTTCTAATATTTACTGGTGCCGCAGTATTGGCAACTTTGGCGCTATACGTGCGCCAATCATTGATTATTGCTTATATCAGCCTTGGGCTTTTAATCGGCCCTTGGGGCGCTAATCTGATAGCGGATGCCGGCCAAATCCAAGATATTGCCAATGTCGGAATTATTTTCTTATTGTTTTTATTGGGCCTTAATTTACACCCACAGGATTTATTTCGTATGGTGGGTGAAACTACCGTCGTGACCGGTATTAGTTCGATCGTATTGTGCGCGCTTGGCTTCGGCTATAGTCAGTTGTTTGGCTATAGCGTCACCGAATCACTCATTATTGGTGCGGTGCTCATGTTTTCTAGCACGATCGTCGGGCTAAAATTAATACCTACCACTGTCTTGCACCACCAACGTACTGGTGAGGTGATCATTAGCATTTTGTTGCTGCAGGATATCATTGCTATTTTTCTGATGCTGGTACTTGAAGGCAGCTCGAACGCCGATATTGGTTGGCTCGCGATGATTAAACCGGCACTCGCATTTCCAGTAATAGTTGGTGTTGCCTATGTGTTGGAAAAATATGTACTGACCCGATTGATCATGACCTTTGATCGTATTCAGGAATATATCTTTTTGGTGGCTATTGGTTGGTGTTTAGGGCTTGCCGAGCTAGCAGAGCAGTTGGGTCTATCCTATGAGATCGGTGCGTTTATTGCTGGCGTTACGATTGCGCAGAATCCAATCGCACTGTTTATAGCCGAAAACCTGAAACCGTTACGTGATTTTTTCCTGATCATCTTCTTTGTGGCGTTGGGCGCTAATTTCAATTTGGGGATTTTGGCTGATATCTGGTTAGTAGCGATAGGATTAAGTTTGATTGCAATCGTCATTAAGCCAATTTTATTCCGCTTCTTGCTGCGGTTTTCGAACGAAGCCTCAGGCCGCTCTACCGAAATCGCCATGCGACTTGGGCAAATGAGTGAGTTTTCACTGCTGCTGGCTGTGATGGCGACAGAGCTTGCCATGATTAGCGCAGAAGTATCGTCGTTAATTCAAATCGCAACATTGGTCAGCTTTGTATTTTCGTCTTATTACATTGTCGCAAAGTATCCAACCCCAATTGCCCTGAATGATAAATTGAGACGAGATTAGTGTTTAGAATTGATGCCAAAGTAAAGATACTAATGGATATTTTTTATTGCCCCTCGATAAAGCCATTCCTGACCACGTTAAGCTTTGCCTACATGGATGTAGCGATGCGGCGTTCCGATAAGGAACGAGAGCATATGTCCATGGATGGACAGTATTAGAACAACGCAGGAGCAGTTGTCGAGGATGCGTTAAGCTATGATTCAGCAACCTGGAGGTATATTCATGCCAGTACTTATTTAACAATGACTAATC
>JBLHID010000143.1:0-7078 GCA_047615545.1 Polaribacter sp. | reverse complement strand
TGCCATTCGATATAGCTCGCGCAGCACCTACGGGGATAGATCTACTCAATATTACTGTCAATGCTGACAGCTGGGCCGAAATAAAAGATGCCAACAACCATAAATTAATTTATGGCTTGTTGAATGCCGATCTGAGTATTCAAATTAAGGGGAAAGCACCATTCAATGTTTTTTTGGGCAATGGACACGGTGTCGAAATTTCTCTTAATAGCCGATCCATCGATGTTATTAGGCATACTCTGGATGATAATACCGCCAGGTTAAATATAGGTACCAACTAGTCGTGGGAAATCAAGTTCAGGTGATACGCGGAATGCACGATGTTCTGCCATCAGACATGCCTGTTTGGAATCAATTGGAAGATACCTACCGGGCACTAGTCGAATCTTATGGCTACCGTCAAATACGGACGCCTATTGTCGAAAAAACAGCGCTGTTTAAACGTTCGGTAGGTGAAGCGACTGATATTGTCGAAAAGGAAATGTATACTTTCGATGATCGAAATGGCGATAGTCTTAGTCTGCGGCCAGAAAATACTGCTAGTGTGGTACGCGCAGTTTTAGAAAGTGGCATCGTTAATGATCAGATCCTCAGGCTCTGGTATTGCGGGCCCATGTTCAGGCACGAGCGGCCCCAGAAAGGTCGTTATCGTCAGTTTCAGCAGTTTGGTGCTGAAACTTTCGGCATGGCCGGTGCCGATGTCGAAGCCGAATTAATTTTTATGGCCGCCCGATTTTGGAAACAACTAGGTATTGATAGTATTTCGTTGCAAATCAACACGTTAGGCAGTAATGAGTGTCGTATAAAATTTCGACAAGTATTGGTCGACTATTTCTGTGATCATCGTAAGTCTCTTGATGAAGACAGTTTAAGACGGTTGGATACTAACCCTCTGCGAGTGCTCGATAGTAAAAATCCTGATATGCAGTCAATGATTAATAATGCACCGAAATTACAGGATAGTCTCAATCAGGAATCTAGCGAACATTTTTCTCAATTGAGAGATATTCTTGATCATAGCGGTGTCACATACGAGGTTAATCCAAGGCTGGTTCGAGGACTTGATTACTATTGCCATACAGTCTTCGAGTGGGTTACGGATACGTTGGGCTCACAGGGGACTGTTTGTGCCGGTGGACGATACGATGGATTGGTTGAGCAATTGGGTGGAAAGCCGAGCCATGCGGCTGGGTTTGCAATGGGTTGTGAACGATTGATTTCAATGTTAATCGACCAAGGTAAAGCCGATACCCAGCACAATTGTGATATCTACCTGTCGATGCGGGGTGATGACACGGCCCGTATCGGGCAGAAATTGGCAGAAGATTTGCGTGATCGACACCCTAATCTTCGGCTAATCGTTCATGCAGGTGGAGGCAGTTTTAAAAGTCAGATGAAAAAAGCAGATAAATCGGGTGCGAAAGTGGCCTTGATATTAGGTGAGTCAGAAATCGAATCAGGTTCGATAGCGGTGAAGTTTCTTCGCGAGGACCGACCACAAGTGGAAATCATGCAAGCAGAATTAGCTGACAAGCTGAGCGAAATTCTATAAATATACCTTAAGGTAGCTCTATAGAGAGTAATTTTTTTGTGAGTGCAAGGAAGCACCGCGAGCCGAACCGAAGTGTACGGGTAGTACATGAGGATCGACCGGGCTGGCGCACCAGCATGGAGCTTATGTGTATGGATGTAGGGTATGTCGATTTAGCAGGAGCATAAAATCGGTGGCGCCGCAATCGCGAAAAAAGTGCATTTTTAGAGGTGCCCTTTAGATATAAGTATTAAAAATGTCTGACTTGATGGTATTTAAAGCTCTCAAGTCGGTAAAATAACTAACGAAAAAATAGTCGAGAATACAATGGCAACAGATGAAGAACAGGTCGAAAAACTAAAGCAATGGTGGAAGGAAAATGGACGAGCCGTAATTGCTGGCATAGTGATAGGTGTCGGCAGTTTGGTTGGTTACCGGTACTGGATCGATTATCAGGAAGTCAATGCAGAGCAGGCATCCAGTCACTTCGTTCAAATGGTAAATGCCATTGAGTCGGGTAATCATGACGCTGCGGACGAGCAGGCTAATACGTTACTAGATGAATATGCCTCTAGTGAATACGCCACAATGGCACGTTTTGCATTAGCAAAAACACGCGTTGAAGCCGAAGATTATGACAAGGCTCAGCATCATCTACAGCAAGTGATTGGTAACGCCGGTGATAGCCCATTGGCTTATGTTGCTCGTCAGCGCCTTGCAATGATACAGCTCCAAATGACTAAATTCGACGAAGCATTAAAAACACTATCAATCGATTTCCCCTCCCAATTCAGTGCCAGTATCGAGGAGTTAAAAGGTGATCTCTACGCTAGTCAGGGCAACAAGGCTGAAGCAGTCAGTGCTTACCGTAAAGCACAACAAAGCCAGCCTGGGCCAGCCAACGCCGATTTTTTGCAACAAAAACTGGATGACTTGGGAACAGGAAGCACTGGATAAATGACCTTGATTTTTTCACGTGGCTTTTCGGTACGAACCCTGCTGGGAGCAAGCTTACTTCTTCTATTGGTTGCTTGCGCGTCATCGGATAATAGCGAGCCCCCAGCACCTCTAACTGACATTGAAAATGGTCTTAGATTTGATCAGCTTTGGGCCACGGAAACTGGCGCGGGCATCAGCGCTGGTTCATATAATCGACAACCACTGCTGGTAGGTAGTGAGATTTTCACGGTTGATATCGACGGTCTAATAAAAAATATCGATGCTAAGAGTGGCAAGGTGAAATGGGACGCGGAGACTGGTATTCAATCGATCACAGGTTTGAGTGGGAATGATGAAATCATTGTCGCCAGTTCGCGTAATGGTGAGTTAAATATCTATGATCGAATTAATCATGATCTCAAACTACGCTGGTCAGTAAAATTGAAGGGTGAAATTCGATCAGCCCCCGTTATTGGTGCAGATAGGCTGTTTATTCGGACAGTGGACGGTCGATTATCATCGATATCAATGAACGATGGCAGTATTCAATGGACGGTGTCGCATCTAGTGCCTGCTTTATCACTGACCGGCAATAGTGCCGCCATTTTATATGATGAATTAGTGATTGCAGGATTCGACGACGGAAAAATAGCAGCGTTCGATCAAGCCAACGGACAGGTTGTTTGGGAAGTTGTAGTGGGTCAACCGACAGGTCGCTCAGAAATCGAAAGGCTAGTTGATATTGACGGGCAATTTGTAATCAGAAATGGTGTTATCTATGTTAGCTCTTATCAGGGTCGTCTAGCGGCTATCCAGGTAATCAATGGTGAAGAGTTGTGGTCGCGTAGTTTTTCTAGTTTCAATTCGATGACGATTGACGACAACGCCATATATATCAGCGATGATACAAGCCATCTTTGGTCAATCGACCGACGAACAGGCAGTGCATTATGGAAACAGGATGTATTGCATGCTCGAAAAATATCGGCGCCTCTATTGTTCGAAGATAAAATTATAGTGGGTGATGTTCATGGCTATGTTCACTGGTTTAACCAGTTGGATGGTGCATTGATAGGACGCCTACGTCCGAGTTATAAACGTCACTACTCGACGCCGTTTCATTGGGATAACAATATATTCGCCATGGATAGCGACGGCATACTCAGTTCATTTAAAATGATCCAAAAATGATTCCTGTAATAGCGCTCATTGGTCGACCCAATGTTGGTAAGTCAACCATGTTTAATGTGTTGACTCGAAGTCGTGATGCCATAGTCGCGAATGAACCTGGTTTGACAAGAGACCGTCAGTACGGTGTTGGCCTTCGGGAAGGAAAAAAATTCATCATTGTTGACACCGGTGGCTTAAGTGGTCAAAAACAAGATCTAGATGACTTGATGGCGAAGCAAACATTGCTTGCGCTCGAAGAAGCCGATGAAGTTATTTTTATGGTTGACGCACAGGACGGCCTAATTAGTGGTGATAGATTTATTGCTGAACTGGTTCGAAAGTCGGGAAAGTCAAGCCGTGTTGTGGTTAACAAAGTTGATGGCATTAATCCTGATCAGGCTGAAGCAGAGTTTTATGCATTAGGTTTTGATCGTGTTTACCTGACATCTGCCGCGCATCGAAAAGGTATTAATCCTTTACTAGATCAAATCTTATTGGCCTATACAGACGATTTAACTGGTGTAGTAGAGCCAGATGGCCCTACTATTGCTGTAATCGGGCGACCCAATGTAGGGAAATCGACCCTAATCAATCGACTCGCTGGCGAAGAACGAGTGGTTGCTTTTGACCAGCCAGGTACCACACGCGACACCATATCAGTACCCTTCGAGCGCCATGGTAAGCATTACACTTTAATTGATACTGCTGGTGTTCGAAAACGTGGCAAAGTGCATGAAAAAGTTGAAAAATTTAGCGCTATCAAAGCACTGGAAGCCATCGAAAAGGCTCAAGTTGTTGTTCTTGTCATTGATGCAAGAGACGGTCTAACCGATCAGGACATGTCGTTGCTGGGCTTTGTGCTAAATGCTGGCAGAGCTTTGGTGATTGCGGTAAACAAATGTGACGGTCTAGAGCCTGAGCAGCGGGATTACAACAAGACAACGCTACAACGTCGTTTGTCGTTTGTCTCATTTGCGGCTCAACACTATATATCGGCCTTACACGGCACCGGTGTAGGTGAAATGATGGCCTCTATCGATCAGGCTCACTCATCTGCGTTTAAAGATGTTAATACGCGATACTTAACCGATTTACTAGAAGAAGCTGTTTTTAAGCATAATCCACCACTGCGTAACGGCAGACGAATCAAGTTGCGCTATGCGCATCAAGGCGGCAGAAATCCACCGGTTATAGTAATACACGGCAACCAGACCGAGTATTTGACCGATGCCTATAAACGTTATTTGATGACATTTTTTATCACCAAATTAAAGCTGAAAGGAACGCCCGTTCAAATACAGCTAAAGTCGGGTACAAACCCCTTTGCAGAAAAATCGAGTCCATCAAACAATAAACCTAAATTTAAGAAATTTGTTTCTAAAAATAAACAGGATGAATCGAAAGGCACATCCAAAAATACACCTAAACACTTGCAAGTAAAACACATTAAAAAGAAGGGCTAGCTTTTTGATAAATAAGTTGTTTTTTTTGTTGTTAAGTTGAAATAGGGTGAAAATTTCTCATATATAACTTAGACTCCAATCATGAATATTCCAAGAATTGTCGTGACTAATGCCAAAGGTGGTTGTGGGAAAACAACTATCACAACCAATATTGCGTCACATTACGCAGAACGTAGGCTCAATGTTCGATTGTTCGATCATGATAGCCAAGGTTCGTCACTAGCCTGGATCAATCGACGGCCTGATAGTTTGAATCAAATTCACGGTGTTGATTCCTCTAAAAATCAAGGTCATCGTTTGACTCGATCCTGGCAGTTACATATTCCCCCCGAAACGGATGTCGCCATTATTGATACACCCGCTGGCGCCGATATGTTGGAGTTGGCTGCGTTGTTTCAAGCCAACGATTCGGTTCTAATTCCTGTCTTGCCATCGCCTATTGATATCCACGCCACCGCCCATTTTATAAAGAAGTTACTCACCATCGGACAAGCCCGAAAAAATATGATTCGACTAGCTGTTGTTGCAAATCGGGTTCGCAAAAATACCATCGTGTACCAGTCACTGGAACGCTTCCTGTTCAGCCTAAATATCCCGTTTATTTCGACTTTACGTGATACGCAGTTATATACGCGGGCTATCGAGCTTGGAGTCGGGATCCAGGAAATCAACTCGCCAAGATCGGCAATAGATAAGGAGCAATGGGCGGCTATCTTTAAATGGCTTGAGGCGCCAGCAAGAGCCGAAAGTGCAGATGTGACGCCACTTCGTACCCAACAATAAGAGTAGCACTGATCCCTATCTAATTGGATAGCTTCGATTATAGGCATCAATTCTATTCAGACAGTTCCCGATGATTTCAAAGCAAACGAACATTCGGGCTGGTTAGATCTTGTCTTATTTTTTATCTAGGTTTGAACACTCTGATTTTATGGTATTATCGCGCCAATTTTTCTGACCGATCAAATAACCATGAAAACACTCCCAATATTACTAGCCACTGTTGTTTCTCTTTTTGCTTTTTCTCAGGCTCAGGCGAATGATCTTGAAATAGGCTTGAGCTCGGAAACAGGGCAATTGACAGTCAGGTCTGATTCCGGAATCATAGGATGGGGCGGCGCAGATTTAGCGTTTAGCCTCCTCTATAATGATAAAAACGACATCGTTGGGCAAATTAGTTTACTACAGTCAAGACAGGCTTCGGAGGGGGCTCCATTGACTTTTGGCGTTGGAGTGCGCGGTTATGTTGGCCGGCTAGATAGTCTTGACAACAATGTTTTGGCTTTTGGTATTGGTGGTGAAATTCGTTATACCATCCCTGGTGTCATGCCAATGGCGATTTATCTACAGGGTCATTACGCACCCAAGATTACCAGCTTTTCTGATACTGAAAGTATGACAGACCTATTGCTGAGATATCAAATTGAAATTCTACCGCAAACAGTAGCATTTGCTGGCATACGGCAATTGGAAGTCGTTAGTCAATCGGCCAAAATATACGATGTAGACGATAACCGACTGCATTTTGGTGTTCGGTTTACGTACTGATCGTAATGGTAGATTTTGATATTTTAAGATGCACACATTTTCAAGATAGCGGCATTTTTAGAAAACTTGTTTTCAAGGATCCAACAGTACTTTAATTCAAGAATAATGCGGGATCTACCCAGGTCCCGTTTAATCCCAAGCTCCAGTGTAAGTGCGGGCCAGTGACACGGCCTGTCGCACCGACTTCACCGATAACGTCTCCTTTTTTGATTGTTTGACCTAGTTTGACATCGGTTTTACTCAGATGAGCAAATAAGGTGATCAAACCTTGTCCGTGGTCGATATAAACCATATTACCACTGAAAAAGAAGTCACCCAGTTCAATAACTTTGCCGGCACCCGGTGCTAATACAGGCGTACCTGTATCTGCTGCTATATCCATACCGCTATGTGGCCGTTTTTTCTGACCGTTAAAGATACGCCGCCG
>JBLHID010000142.1:0-7116 GCA_047615545.1 Polaribacter sp. | reverse complement strand
AACGCATTCGGTTTTCCAGAGAGCCACCATATTGATCAACACGATAATTAGTTAACGGTGACAAAAAAGCCTGTGGTAGAAACCCAAAAGCGCCCAGAATTTCGACACCATCCATATTACCGTCACTGGCTCTTTTAGCCGCAGCAGCAAATGCGTTTTTGACTTCTTCGATTTCATCAATGGTCATAGCGTGTGAAATATTGCCGGTGGTTTCCGACCGAATGGCCGATGCAGACCAGCTAGCACGATTGGGCTGATTAATTAATACAGTACCTGCGCTGTGCGCAAGCTGAGCGAGAATAGAGCCACCTTCGTCATGGACAGCATCACTCAGCTTTTGATAACCCGGAACAATATCGTCATTCAAATTCCATAAGGCATCGGTATTGGTGCTAAGAAGTCCCGACTCATGAACGGGCGTGCCGCCAGTAATTTGTAAACCAACGCCACTTCGCGCATAGGTCCGGTGGTATGCAATATATTTGTCGCCTGGAAGATGATTCACAGCAAAACCAGGGACATGTGCTGAGACCAGAATTCGGTTTCGAACTTCGCATTTGGCAATTTTTAGAGGGGATAGTAAGTTCGGAAATTGAGTCATAGCTTTGCGTCTTTAACCATTAATTCAGTTGCATGTTCTGTCGTACCATTGAGGTTTACAGGCCTTCTGGCCAACCATATCAAAAAAGCCTACGCAGTAGCAGTGCGTCATAAGGTAACCTCTTCCAATATAGGCCATTTTAGTCGTCATTAATGTCATGAATTGAACATTCATTTCAAGTGGTAAAACAGCCATTTGCACGATCGCTTGCGCAACTGTATCGACATCAATCACTGGTTCTGCCTGAATACTCCCATTCGCCTGAGGCACGCCTTTTGAAGAGTTTTTGGTCAATGGTGTGACTGCATTACCGATATCAATTTGACTACATACAATATCATGCTCACGCCCATCCAATGAAATCGATTTGGTTAAACCAGTCATTGCGTGTTTAGTCGAGGAGTAGAAACACCAGCGTTATTGAAGAGTACATCCAGCCTTGAGTATTTCCGGCTCAATTCAGAAAAAAGATTAGTCACTTGTAATGGGTCACCGACATCACAACTGATGCATAAATAATCTTGCTCATCAGCCTTGCTCAAACTCGCTGTTTCTTGTAGCAATTCTAAACGTCGGCTGATTAGTTCAACGGCATAACCCGCATCGATTAAAGCAATACTAACGGTGCGACCAATACCACTACCAGCACCGGTTACCAGGGCAACTTTAAACTGTAAACTTATAGATGGTTACTCATAAAAATTTAGTTTTAATAATCAGCTTATGGCAGGAGTCCAATCAATCCGACATCATTATCAAAAATAAATTCAGGCAGCCCTAATGGTTACAAAGATAAAATGGATAGAGAAGAGCCAGAATTTACCTGAATCTTTGATTCATCCTCATTCATAATTAATCATGGCAAAGTCTTATAGAAACAGGAAATAGAATTATGCAGGCAAACAGCGTTTAGTAAACAGTCTGCCGAGCATAAGTCAAATAGTTAGCTGACAAATGAGGACCATTCATCATTAACCCTATTTGGTTCAACTGAGTGTCCTCGTTGTGCACAGCCTCTTCACTATTGCGCCCTGCGGTGTCTCGGAGGTGTTGGTAGCACGAATACGGTTGTTCAATCAGCGCTGTCTAGATTACAGTTTTACCCAGACTCTTAATAAATGCTTTTGTCAGTTCTTTTGCTTCCAACGAAAGTGTGTCCAACCCTCTTGTTATAATGGCGATGTTATAAGTCAATTTTTGTTGTATTGGCAGGCTAGTGACTCCACCTAGTTTTTTAGCAATTTTCGCTGTGTAGGGGTCAACAATTGCAAGTGCTCCTGTCTCTCGAACTAGGGCTGCTGCGACTGGCATGTTGACGGCCGAGAGACGTGAATTTGCGCGCAATTTGTCGGCGAGCTTGTGATCCATACCCATCATCTCATCAGGGAAAGCGCCGCCAAAGGTGATGAATTTTTCTGATTCTGCAATTGCGTCCAAATCGACTTCAAATCCTTTGGCTACCAGTTTGTGCGATTCAGGTAATAAGCAAACGTAAGGAAATGAGGTTTCAAACAGGACCTCGACGCCTTCGTAAGGTGGTGCGCGACCAACAATACCAATATCAAACTGTTGCATTCTGACCGCATCGACAATGCCAGGGGTATTGCGCACATGAGCCATGATGCGGATATCGGGCCAACGGTGATATAAGTCTTTTACGGCCTCAGGCATAACAATCTGAGAAAATGCTGGGATCACTCCAAAGCAAACCACACCACCAGCAGTCGTCTTGATGGAATCAGCAAGCTCCTTGAGGCGATCGACGCCAATAAACATGCCTTCAACCCCCTGATAAAAGCGTCGGGCCTCAACCGTCGCCACCACTTGTCGACCCACACGTAAAAAGAGCGGAAAACCAACAGATCGCTCAAGATCACTGATCAGCCGACTGACACTTGGTTGTGAGATATATAAAATTTTTGAGGCACCGGTAATGGAGCCAGATTTAATGGTCGCTTGAAATGCTTCCAACTGTCTTAAGTTCATGCAATCGCCTCTATTGAGGCGATAATAATGATACTTAAATAGAGTTAAATAAAGCGATATATAGCAAGATGCTATATTTCATTAACACTAGGGCGCTTCAAAAAATAGTGCCTTTTTCGTGAATGCAAGGAAGCACCGCGCGGAGAAACGGAGTGAACGATAGTAAATGAGGATCGACGGGGCTAGCGCACCAGCACGGAGCTGACGCCGTTAGCGCGGAAAAAATGCATTTTTAGAGATCCCCACTATTCATTTTTTCAATCAAGTCGTCTTTGCATCGTCAATGATCGTCATCGTCGCCAGACCACTAGAGCCTAATTGAGTGGTAGCGAACGGGCCACCATGACAGGTAAGGGATGCATCGTTAACATCAACAGCAGGTGCTTCGGCCAAAATTTTAGTCGCGAACTGTTCGGCATTGTCTTTGGGTCTATACCCCAGAAAACTGGCTTTCGCATTATCTACCGGAACACGGTCATTGTTAGATACACCGTACACCACTGAGAATCCCGTTACGGGCGTATCAATCGCTCTCTCGACCAATTGAATTAAGTCGTCATACGACAACCAAGTGCCTAGGGCGCGGGTATTGGTGACTTGAGCGCATGACAGAATTCGCATGCAAACAGACTCCATGCCTCGTTTATCCCAATACATACTGCCTAAATCTTCGGCGAAACATTTCGCCAAACCATAAAACGTATCTGGCCTATGGGGGGCATCAATTCCGATAAAGTCTGTTTTCTTATGCATACCAACCGCGTGGATAGAGCTGGCGTAAACAACCCGCTTCAGCTTGTGTTGGTACGCTGCTTCCCAGACATTGTAGGCGCCGATAATATTCGCCTGAAGTATGTCACCAAAAGGTGCTTCATCGCCAATCGCTCCAAAGTGAACCACCATGTCGGCTCCTTCAAGCAAGGCGTGTATGTCGTCATATTTTGATAGGTCAGCCCGTTGGTAGCTTTCACCCGGATATAGATTACCGATATCATCGGCTAGGTCAGATGACACCAGTTGGTCGGCCATTTTAGTCAGTGGCTCTCGAAGGTATGAACCGAGTCGACCAGCAGCGCCGGTGAGTACTATTTTTTTCACGAATAAATCCTCTTAATGTTTTTGATATACAAATTGGTGATTAGCAAGCTGACTCAGTTAAACAGACTTATCTACATTCCTAGTAACCCAACACAAAGAACCGGAGCTGGGGCTTTAGCCCCGGAGAAATCGGCTTTCTCTATGCAAAAAGTGTCCCATGTGCGAGGCTAAAGCCTCACCTCCGAATCCACACAATATTTAGCCGGAATGGCATGTTACTGAACCAGCTTCCCAATCACCTACAAACCTCACTTTAGTTGCCAATAACTAGCAGCCAGCAAAGAATGCAACTTAATTGGCGAGTATTCTCTAATCTTATGCTTCCTGAACCTACCTGTCTCAAATGATCGCCTTTTCACTAAACGGCTCATTACGCTCAATGCGCTCGAAGCCAAAAGGCGACAGATCGAGTGATCGATATTCGCCGTAGGTAATCAGCTCGGAAACCCCCCGTCCCATCGCTGGTGATTGTTGTAACCCATGGCCAGAAAAACCATTCACAAATATGAAGTTTTCTACGGTCGTGTGAGGTCCTAGAATTGCGTTTTGATCGAGTGTATTAAAGGCGTAGTGGCCGACCCATGAATTAACTAGTTTGATTGCTTCAAACTGTGGAATACGGTTAGCAATGATGGGCCAAACTTTGTCCTGCCAGATACTATGATCTGGCTCATAGTCATCATAGTCAACTGCCAAATCCTCGTCGGGCGCGCAGCCAGCCATGTAATACTGACCATCAGTACGCATGTGTACGCCGGTCGGGTCGATGGTTAATGGTAAGTCTCGGTCGAGGGGCTGTGCTGCATCGAATATGAAGGTGTGACGCTTACGTGGTTCGATTGGCAGTTCTATACCAGCCATACGGGATGTGAGTACGGCCCGAGGCCCAGATGCATTAACGACTGTGCCGCAACTAACCACATCACCTGACTTGAGGACTACGCTCTCGACCCGAGTGCCAGCCGTATTTAGCTGCATTGATACCACTTCATTGCCGACGAACTCGACACCCTTTTCTTTTCCCGAACGTCGCCACCAATCAAATAAAGTGCCGCCGTCGAAATAACCTTCGTCTATGCGATTATGACTACCCGATACTACGTCGTCGACATTGTAGAATGGGTAGTCTCGTTTGATCTCTTGCGCGGTGAGTATTTTTGTACCAGCGCCGCAGGCCTCCTGCACTTGTTGGTTTTCCTTTAGAACTGCCGAGAAAGACTCGCTATCTGCCAAATACAGATAGCCATAACTTTGAATCGGCAAATTAGGAACCCGTTCATCTCCACCCATATATTCACGAAGGTTTTTCACGAACGCTGCGCCAAACTGAGATATACGAACATTAATTTCTCGCGAAAATTGTTGTCGTATACAGCTATTGGTATGCACGGTTGAGCAAGCCCTATAAGTAGGGTCGCGTTCGACAACCAGAATCGATCCATCAAAGTCGGGGTTATCAGCTAGGAACCAAGATACCGAACAACCATAGATGGCGCCACCCACAATGACGACATCATAGCTCGATCTTGTTGGTGAATGAGTTGGCGAATGAGTAGAAAGCGTCATATCAAAATTGCCCTACATGAATCAATACCATGTATCACTCGGCATTAACGCTGGCGATTGCATCCCTAACCTCAGTCTCGCTCATACCGTAGTCTTCCCTCGCGACCGCCTCAGAAATATAACCACGCACCAAATCTTTTTTGACCAATGCTGCGTCCCTGTCTGCCACATCACCGTAACCTGCACCACCTGGCATGGCTAACATAACGCGATCACCGGCTGCCACAAACTGTTTACCCTTGCCTTTCATTGCTGTGCCATCACTACGTGAGATAGTCATTGCCGCGCCGCTGCTGCCGCCTTGCCTGCCACGTGCTGGGTGGTCGACTCGATCAAACATGGCAGAGAAATCAAACTCGTAATCGTCTGTCGCACCGACTTCCATATACTGACCCAAGCCACCACGATGTCGCCCGGCACCACCGCTATCGGGCCGCAGTTCTTTACGCCAAATAATAACAGGCCCTGTGTGTTCAGTGGCTTCTACCGGCATGGTCATTACGCCCGATGGAAAGGCCGTCGCATTTAAACCATCAGCTTCGGGACGAGCACCAGAGCCACCAGAATTAAAGGTTAATACTTCTGCTCTAGGGCCCGTAATAGGTTTTGACACATCAGTTCTGGGGCGTAATGAAAGCTGAAAATTGCACAGTGTTCCCGCGCCTTCGGCTGGCACTGTATTCGGTAGGATTTTATCCAGCGCGTCATATACTGCATCGGGGATCATGTGCCCAATGATATGCCTTAAGGCAACCGGTGCTGGATGGACTGCATTCACTATTGAATCTAGTGGAGCAGTGATTACAAATGGGGCCAAAGAGGCTGCATTATTCGGGATATCAGGTGCGACTGCACACTTTAGTGCAAAGCAAGCATAAGCCTTGGTATAAACCAATGGCACGTTGATGCCTTTTTTATCCAGCCCAGAAGTACCGTCAAAATCACATAGAATTCGATCTTGCTGAATCTCTAGAGTCACCTTCAGATCGACTGGGTGGCTGTATCCATCTATTCTCATTTCGCCTTTGGCTTTAGCGCGCGGTAATGCTGCGATGCATTCGAGCGTTGCCCTACGTGAGTTGTCGAGAATAAAGCCGGCGATACCATCTAGATGCGTCAAACCAAATTCAGTCATCATATCGACTAACCGACGTTGACCGATTTCATTACAGCTCGTGAGCGCATAAAAATCGCCGATGGCTTGATCTGGCTCGCGCACGTTCGCCCTTACGAGATTAATCAGAGTTGCATCAACTCTTCCCTTGTCGGCAAATTTCATGATGGGCACGTACAGGCCTTCTTCATAGATCGAGTTTGCATCGGCCCCAAAACCACGGCCTCCGATATCGACAATATGTGCGGTACAACCCAGAAACCCAACATGCTTACCTTGATGAAAAGCGGGGGTCACCACAGTAAAATCGTGCAGGTGGCCCGTGCCTTCCCAAGGGTCATTAGTAATATAAACATCACCTTCAAATATATTGTCGACACCAATGCGCCGAATGAAATGAGCAACTGCATCGGCCATTGCATTGACATGCCCCGGCGTGCCCGTGACCGCCTGCGCTAGCATCTGGCCTTTGGTATCGTAAACACCCGCAGATAGATCGCCTGCTTCACGCACGGAGGGTGAAAAGGCGGTTCGGATTAATGCTTGCGCCTGTTCTTCAACAACCGATATCAATCGGTTCCACATGACCTGGTTTGCGACTGCCGTGGTATTTTGTGCCATTACTGAGCCCCTTCGGTAATATCAATACAGCCATCGACCTGACAAACTGCCAGCCGACTGGATGGCAGGATAATGGTGGTTTCATCCTCGACTATGACGGCTGGCCCCATAATCTTGTTGCCAGGTTGCA
>JBLHID010000141.1:0-7158 GCA_047615545.1 Polaribacter sp. | reverse complement strand
TTTCTCTTATGTATCGAGTCGTTGCGTTAAGCGCTTTGGTTAGCTCGCTCATCTCTTGCACTTTTTGTGGATGTTCACTTGCAACATCGTTGCGGGGTGTTTCAGTTTCAAGTTCGTATAGGCGTTGGTTGCTGCCATCGAAGTTCATTTTCATCCAAAATTTGTTCGCCATTAAACCGATAGTGCGTTTAGATCCATGCGCTATGGTGAAGGCATAGTGCTTGCCCTTGAACTGGGGGTCGAGTAAATCGCGTCCTAGTGTCGTATTGATGTAACTAGTCCTCGTTAGTGATGCGGCTGTAGGCATAACATCAATGGAGCTAGCAACGTAATCTATGACTTCAGCTTTATCGATTAACTTGGGTGAGTAAATTATATAAGGTACGCGGTTAACCGACACCGATAGTAAATCCTCAGATATTGGTGTGTGCTTTCCCGTTCTGTGTCCAAGGCCGTGGTCGCCGAAAAACATGAAAATAGTATTATCAAAATATGCTTCTTGCTTTGCCATTGCTATAAATCGGCCCACGCTGTGATCCATCAAACGAAAGGCATTGACTTCGTCTAGCTCTCTGAAGCCGTAGTCTAAAAAGTCATAGCCTAATTGCTCCTCAGAAAGTATTTCAAATCCATCATTGTCTTCAGGGATGGTATAAGGTCCGTGATTACCTGAAGTTTGAATAACAGCCAAAAAAGGTTTGTTAGTTTTTTTAAATATAGTGTTGGCTTCCCTGAATAGGCTGAGATCCGATATACCCCAAACATCGACACTTGGTTCTGTATAACTGCCTTCTTCATAGATTTCAATATCTTCTACACTGGCCCCCAGCAGGCCGCGAATATTCCCCCAGCTCGCACTACCACCCAACATGTAGATCTTTTTGTAACCTTGAAGGCTGTCCATTATTACTTGTTGATTGACGATTAACGGATTACGGGTCGAGGTATCATGTTTTTCGATGTCTGGCAGACTAGTCATTAACGTCCAAATTGATCTAGCCGTACCAGCACTTGGGACAAAAAAGTTTTTAAAGTATTTGCCGTTTTTGGCCAAATAATCAACATTAGGTGTCATCGCAAGGGGGTTACCCGACAGTCCTGTTTTATATGAGGCAAATGACTCAAGCACAACGATAACAATATTGGGTGGCGTTACGTTTTTGTCAGTGTCGAATGTGACCTTTCGAGTGTAATTTAAGTTTTCGATATCGGGCTGGTCTATGCCCAAATAGTCCACCATTAACGGATAGGCGTTACGCGTAGCTTCTAAGTCGAAAGATTCACTCTGATTTTTTAGGGTGTTATAAAAGTACAAGGGTGGATTGGAGGCAACGGACGCTGTGAAAGGGTGGCCGCCGCTAAAGAAAGCGTCACTCCAACGTAGTGGGTACCATGATAACTTGCCAAATAGACAAGTGAAGACGATGAAGAAAGTGATAATGACAACGCCAGTTTTGGCTTTCCATCCCTGGTATAGATGGATGCTATCGTCAATTCGCTTATTGGCCGCTCGAAGTAGAGCAGTACAGGCTATACCAATGACTATTAGTATGATGCCGCCCAATATGACGGGGTAGCTCTCCCAAACCATTTGCATTGAGATGATGGGGTTCTTTAGAAAACGCAGCGATGTTGCATCGATGCTTTTATCTAGATAGGAAAAAAATCCAAAGTTGGCAGCATTAAAAGCCAGCAGTGAAAAAATGATCGTTATTAGGTATGGCATCCACAACCGTTTTCCTAGTTGGCTATAGACTGGGTGAATGGGCTTTATCCAACCAAGCAGTAATAGCGGCAGTGAGAGTATGGCTGAAAGTTGTAAATCAAATTTCACCCCCAAATAAAACGACCATAGTATTTCATTAAAGGGTGTTGGATCGGTAGGGCTAGAAAATTGAAAGAAGAAAGCAACTCTGATTAATGTCTGCATCAGCACGATCAGAAGAACGAATTGCGCTACATATAAATGTAGGCGTGGGGTCTTGTTGGAAATTTGGCTGAGACTTAAATTCATATAATGATCACTTGATATTAGTATTGATATCATTTTGCTGACAGCAGAAGCGCGCGATAGTATCATATTTTTTTATTTGGCTGAAAGCTGGTGAACTCGTGATTCAGAGGACAAAAAACATCATCCGCCTTGGCTTGAAATGGCTACTCATACTATTTGTCGGGCTTATCGTTATCTATGCTATCGCTAGGTTTTATGTGGTCTACACCGAGAGTGTGATTAAGGGAGAACGAGCGCCTTACCTTCAAATGCAGGCATCCGATGGCATAACGGTCAGTTGGCATACCGAGGAATCTGAAATAGGGGTCGTTCATTATGGTTTGGAGATAGATGATCTGAATCATTCGGTAAAAGATGTTGAAGCGAAGGACGCCCATGAGTTGCGGCTAACAAGATTAAAGCCGGCGACACGTTATTACTATTCTGTGGGTAATCAATCATCTGTTAAATATGGTGGTACGGACGCCCACTGGTTTATGACTGCGCTTGAAACGGGTAGCACCGAAGCTGTTCGAATTTTAGTATTAGGTGATTCTGGCCTGCCAGGAGAAGTGCTGCAAGCCGTTAATTCTGCATCGAACAAATGGCTTAAAGAAAATCATCGGGAAAATAAACCACTGATTGATCAATGGTTAATGCTGGGTGATAACGCCTATACGTCAGGGACTAATGATCAATATCAAAAAGCAATATTTGATATTTTCCCGCACTTACTAAAGAACACAACGCTGTGGCCGGCTTATGGAAACCATGATGCTAGGCGTTGGGCATTTTTTAGAATATTTGCGCTGCCTGAAAATGGAGAGGCAGGCGGTGTTCCCTCTGCGACAGAGCACTACTATTCTTTCAATTACGCCAATATTCATTTTGTTATGCTGGATTCTCAGGATAAGGATCGCAGTCCTGATGGCGAAATGCTGCAATGGTTAGACCAAGATCTTCAGGTTAATAATCAGGAATGGGTGATTGTGGCTTTTCATCACCCGCCATACACTAAAGGTACACATGATTCCGATGATCCGGGTGATTCTGGTGGGCGCCTAATCGACATGCGGGAAAATGTGTTACCGGTACTGGAAAAACATGGCGTTGATTTGGTTCTGGCTGGGCATAGCCATGTCTACGAACGATCAAAATTAATTGACTGTCATTATGGATACTCGTCGGCCTTCACTCAAAACAATGTCGTGTCAGATGGTGTAGATGGTTTGCATTTAAACTATTTAAAACCGAAAGGAAAACAGCCTCATTCTGGCGCTGTTTATATTGTTGCAGGTGCCTCGTCCAAAGCAGGAGCCGGTTCTTTGGATCATCCCGCAATGGCAACGTCAATGCTGGAAACTGGTTCGCTAATCATCGATGTTGAAGGCGATAAGCTAATAGGTAGATTTGTTAACCGACACGCTATAGTAGTTGATGAATTTACACTATCAAAAATAGCTGGTTATAAAAGTTCTTATGGCGGTTGCGAGTATTAATTTATTTTCATCAAAAGAGCATCGTGCTCCCGATAGTGGCAAATATAAATAATTAGACAAGAGCTGCATAGTCAATATTTTTTTGCGACCCCAAAAAAATCATGGTGCTCATCGCCGATTGGGTCAACACCGCATCCATGCCGTCGTCCGCGGGGCACCTACTGTTGGTGTATCGATACAGGGATGTTAGTAATTAGAACCATGCATTTGGGCAGGAGCCCGCAAAGAACAACGCAGGCGCTGTTATTGGGAAGAAAAAAGCATGAAGTTTGGAGCCCCATAATCCAAGTCAAAGGGTGAGAAAACAAAAAGGCCTGATATTTTAACATCAGGCCTTGTTGCGTAAGCGAGTCAAAGTAGCCCCGTCACGTATAGTCGATCACTTATTATTGCTGGTTTATTGTGTTTTGAAAAAATCTTCATTGGTAAAGACAAAGTCATTCGCTAACGCAATTGTATGACAACCCGAGCAGAACGCATTTTTTTCAGGTGTGTCGGTTAAGCCTGTCGACCAGCGCCAGTTATCGGCACTCGGTGTGTCGCTAGCGCCGACTTTAACCATAATAGTGATGCCGGGTGAATCTTGAGCTTCCCATTTAGCTTGGTTTTTATATTGCTCTTTGACAATGACCGTGCCGACTGGATAGTTGTATGGCGCAGTTCCCTCGTTAGTTGCAATGCCAATTTTGTTAATGTAAATATCACGATAGCCCTCTGGGCCAGCGTGTACGGTACCGACAAATCCAGTCGGGTCACCTGTGCTAACTTGGCCTTCCGTTATTTTTTTCCAGGATTGGTAATCAACCCATCGTTCGTCTGCTTCGCCAAAGGTTGCACAGGCAGAGACGAAAAGACCGGTAGAAACTGCCAATGCGGCCAGTTTTAATTGCTTATTATTCATAAAAAAATCCCTCTATTGCGTTTAAAAAGCCAAATCGACATCATTTTACAATGCACGTCAAAGCGTAGACAGAAGGTTAGATAAAAAGTTCGAAGTAGAGAAGATGCCTTTCCTTTCCCTTTTATACTCGCCGGAAAGGCATCATTGGTTTCAGTCTTAAGGGCGCCTAGGCTCGGTTTACTTATCGAGGCTTACTTATCGAGGCCACCCATGCACATATACTTTATTTCCATGTAGTCATCCATGCCGTACTTGGATCCCTCACGACCCTGCCCTGATTCTTTTACGCCACCAAATGGTGCGGTCTCGTTAGAAATAAGGCCTTCGTTAATACCGACCATGCCGTATTCGAGAGCCTCAGCGACTCGCCAAATTCGACCTATGTCTCGTGAGTAGAAATAGCAGGCTAGTCCGAACTCAGAATCGTTAGCCATTTTGACGGCTTCTTCTTCGGTTTTGAATTTGAATAGAGGCGCGATTGGGCCAAAAATCTCTTCTCGGAAAACGCGCATGTCATCAACCACATTGGTTAAAATAGTCGGCTCGACAAAGTTAGGACCTAATTCAGATCGCTTTCCACCAACAATGGCTTTAGCACCTTTGCTCACTGCATCGTCGATGAAGGCCATGACATCATTCGCTGCTTTCTCAGTAATGAGTGGCCCAACAGTAGTGCCAGCACTTATGCCATCGCCCATTTTAAGTTTGCCAACGGCCTCGGCTAGTTTCTTCGCAAATTCGTCATAACAGCCTTCTTGAACCAAAAATCGGTTGGCGCAAACACAGGTCTGACCCGCATTTCGATATTTGCTGATCATTGCACCTGCGATAGCGGCATCGATATCGGCATCGTCAAACACAATAAAAGGTGCGTTGCCACCGAGCTCCATTGACGTCCGCTTGACGGTCTGCGCGCATTCGGCCATCAATTGTTTACCAACCGGTGTCGAGCCCGTAAAGGTGAGCTTTCTGACGGTTGGGTTAGAGGTCAGCTCTTTACCGATAGCACTCGTCTCGCCGGTAACAACATTGATAACGCCTGCTGGAATGCCAGCTCGTTCTGCCAACTCGACGAATGCATAAGCCGATAGCGGCGTTGCATTGGCCGGTTTGCAAACCACGGTGCAACCTGCGGCAAGTGCAGGTGCGATTTTTCGGGTCAGCATCGCATTTGGGAAATTCCACGGTGTGATACAAGCGACGACGCCAACCGGCTGCCGGATGCAGACAACTCGCTTGTCGCTCGATGGCGCTGGTATTGTATCGCCATAAACACGCTTACCTTCTTCTGCAAACCACTCGATATAACTGGCACCATAGGCGATTTCACCACGGGCCTCAGCTAATGGTTTACCTTGCTCGGTTGTGAGGATGATGGCTAGATCTTCTTGTGCTTCCATCATCAGGTTAAACCATTTGCGTAGGTACCCGCCACGTTCTTTGGCTGTCTTTTGACGCCAGGCGGGTAGTGCTTTATCGGCTGCTTCGATAGCGCGCCGTGTTTCAGCGGTGCTACATTTTGCAACTTGCGCGATCACTTCACCATTGGCGGGGTTGGTGATTGCTAGTTTTTCCCCACTGTCGGCATCAACCCACTGCCCGTCAATGTATGCCTGCGTACGAAGCAGGGCCTGATCAGAAATTTGAATACTCATAAACTTTGAATTCCGCAGTTGGTCGTGTGAATAGTAGTGGATAATACCTGAATCCGAGGCTCGACCTACCAATTATTCCTTTCAAACTCAAACTAACAAATAGTAATGTTCCGCCAGAGCGCCACTACAAATTTTATTCTTTTGTGATAGCTGTCTACTCCTCGTCGATTGTTCTAACGTTATCCTAAGTTATGGAGTCTTGCCTTAATGAGTTGCATCCTTGAGACGATGTATTGACCGTAGGCGTCACGGGGCGACGCGCAATCGGGATTTTTGGAGGCGTCCATAAACCAATTACGGTTGTCCACTAACTAATGTATACTTTTTGTGAATATCGATTTGCCAGAAGACCCCAATAAACAGGCATTCACTGAAGGAGACTTAATTAATGAAGAAAACTGCAAAGATTCGTGGTCTATCGGACATACTCACCTACTTTCGCCGCAACGAAACCCCTATTTTTTTTGTATCCCCCACTTCATTTAACTTGCTCGGTTTAGAAAAATTCGTTAATCGTTTCTATCACATCAATTATTTTGATTCATTTGACGGCGCACACCCAAGGGTATTTGTACCTGAAGAAGCTGGCAGCGATGACTTTCAGTCGATGGAAGATGTTGTTAACTACATGCTAATGCATAAAGAAGTTATCGACAAAATCAAGAAGTCAGGCAAAGGCCCTGCTAAGTTATTATTTGTCATGTTCGACGAAAAGACAGAGGCTATCTGTAAAGATCTAGGTGTTGATATTGCACTACCTTCGTCCGCGCTGAGAAATAGACTCGATTCAAAAATCGAACTCACGAAGCTTGCCAATCAGGCGGGTATTGATAGCGCGCCTAATATTCTAGGCACCTGCGATAGCTTTGACCAGCTCATGAAAATGGCCAAACTAGCGCAGCTTGGTAACGATTTGGTAGTACAGACGCCTTATGGTGATTCCGGTCGCACGACTTTTTTCATTAAGTCACAAGCCGACTGGGACAAACATGCCGAAGACATGAAAGACGAGCAGCTGAAAATAATGAAACGTATTAACCATATGCCAGGCACGGTAGAGGTTTGCGTTACTCGCCATGGGACATTGGTCGGCCCGATCCAGACTGATAT
>JBLHID010000140.1:0-7393 GCA_047615545.1 Polaribacter sp. | reverse complement strand
AGGAATAGGGGACGCTACCCTTTTACAGTAAACTCAGCCTGGCTGTTAAAGCGACCTCCCCAAAAACGTCCAGTACAACCATCTTCTTATTGGCCATAATCCCCGTAGACTCTTGCGCAGCCGGTGGGCATGCGGCCCCCGATCATTTTCGTGGCGTCACGTAAATGATCGAATTGGGCAAGGGAGGGCAACGCTCCGTTGATAATTTTATGCTTACTCGCTATGCCTGCTATCTCATCGCCCAGAATGGTGACTAGCGAAAATCTGAGGTCGCCTTCGCCGTTGTCTGTATCTGATAGAAACGAGGTGAGATTAAGCCGTTAGTCGCAAACACGTTTGCCCTAAAAGATATTCGTCAGGCACAAGAGCTGTTCTTAGAAAAGCAGCATTTTGGTAACTTTGTTCTCGTGCCGCCTGTCATATAACCCTACTGATTGGCTGATTGATTAATGAATTAATAGTGCTCCGCAATATAAATAAAAAACGGCAGTGTGACGAACGATACGATCACTTGAAAAGTGAGGATATTAGACATCAAGTCAGCATTGCCGCCCATTTTACGCGCCATGACATAAGCCGACGCAGCAGTTGGCACTGCACCAGCAATAATAGCGACTGTCCGAGGCAAACCTTCTAGCCCGACTAACGAGGCCATGACGATAACCATTAGTGGCATGCCGATTAGGCGGACTAACACGCCAGCGGCAACTAATAGTTTGTCACCGGCTATTTGATCGAGCCTTAATCCAGCACCGACAGCCAGTAGCGTCAGCCCCAAACCGCCGTCGCCAACGATGTCGATAGTATTGAAAAGAATATCAGGCACCCCTGTCCAGTTCAGTGTCAGGCCAACACCGCATGCCAATATCAACGGGTTGGTGATAATGCGGAATAATATTTGCCGGCCACTGGCAACGCTGTTATTGCTGCCGTAAATAGTCAGCACAATGACATTTGCGATATTGAGTACGGGTATCATAATCGCCAATGCTAGTGCTGCCAGTGTGATGCCATGATCGCCATAAAGGGGGCCAATTATTGCCAATGCGACGAAGCCATGAAAACGGGTTGCGCCTTGAAACAAACTGCTAAAAGTGGGGCCACTATTGGGGTATCGAGATCGTAGTAGGCGATGCATTAAAATAAGCAAAAAAGACATGCCAGCAATGGCCGATACTAATACCAGCAAGAAGTCGATAACGGGAACGCTGGTTAAGTTAGCTCGACTTAATGTGCGAACGATGAGGCAGGGTAGGAGTAAATAGAAACATATATGCTCTATCGCCGACCAGATTTGTTCACCAGCAACCCGAGTACGAAACAGTAAATGGCCCAGTGCGATGATAAGGAAGATTGGCGCAATGGCGTTTAGCGTAGTGATCAATTAATTATCCTAAATAGTTAGCTAACAATTAAAGGGGTAGTGGTTATTAAACCTATTAGTGGAGCTAGCATACTCTCCTAATGAGGTGTCAGTGGCCAGATTACCAAGGTTCAATATGCCAAGGGTTTCTCACCATGTAATCCAAAGAAGAAATAATTGAAAAGCATGTTTTTCGATGCGCTAGATTATAAAGTTTATCTTGTGAAATTAAAGGAATTTCACCAAAAAACCAGAGGTTTCGAATACGGATTGGCCAAAAGTAGGCGCCCTGACTCGACATGACGATCAAGGATAAAATACAGATTTAGAGATGCTTCGAATTAAATTCTGCGTGAGTAGCCATGGTAGAGTAATCGGTCGAATATCCCTGATCGAGTTTTAGAAATAACTCTTAAGGTATACCAATAGAACTGGTAGCGGCTTATGAAATTAATGAGTGAATATATATACAGCGAGACGTAAGGAGGCCTTGGCTCGTGATGGACCTTACTGGAACCTGCTGACTAGCTGGAACTAACAGGTTAGAAGTAATTGTCTATTCTTCAATCAACGTAGATAAATCCCGTGCTGCGTCGCGTAGCTGCGGAACAAACCGTTCGGCATCATCCAGCGAAAAGCGAAACACCGGTGCCTGTATGGCGAGTGAGCTGTAGAACCGCCCCACTTTGTCAGTGATCGGCACACCAACCGCTATCATGCCTTCAAATAATTCTTCATTGTCGATCGAGAGCTGGTTCACTTTGATCTTTTCTATTTCTATCAGGAGTTGATCAGGATCTGTAATACTATTTTTGGTATATGCTTTTAGATCAAGCTTTTCAATCACAGCCTTACGTTTTCTGAGTGGCAGGCTACTCAGAAACAGTTTGCCGCTAGCTGTGCAATGAAGTGGTACCCGTGTATCCATCGGAAAGGTCAGCTTTAATGGTCGCTCGGTTTCGACTCGATCTGAGTAAGCCATGTGCAGCCCATCTGCATAGGCGATATTGCAGGTTTCGCCGACTTCTCGAGAAAGCGCTTCGAGAATGCCATGACGTTGAGCGCGAAATCGAGAGTGCGATAAAACGCCAACGGCCATATCGTACAGCCGATTACCTGGCATATAACTTTTGCCATTAATTTTTTTTAGTAAATAACCCTGAGCCTCGAGTTCTGCACATAGGCGATGGGCCGTTGCTTTGGGCAAATTGAGTGATTCGTTGATTTCGGTGACACTAATAGGCTTGCTTGCTGCCGCTACGACATCAAGAATATCAAGCACTCGGTGAATGGTCGAGCCGCGTTCACGTTTCATATTAACGATGGTCCAGTGAGAATATGACTAAAATCAAACTAATTTCATTCAAAATGAGAAAATTAATTCCGTTTTAATGGTTAATGTTATATTTTATCGGTAACGATGTCGAATTTCGAGACTATTTAATCGGTAAAACTATCACGCATGAGAGACAACTTATACCAAAAGGCGGCTAATATATCGCAATTGAAAACCTTAGCCAAATCGCGTATTCCCGGATTTGTTTATGATTACCTTTGTGGTGGTTGTAATGAGGATCTGGCGGTTTCAAATAACCGAAGAGCGCTTGATAGCATTTACTTGCAGCCGACCTATCTAACACCAGCTGAAAGAGCCGACACCGCCGTCGAAATTCTTGGCCAAACCTATGCGTCACCGTTTGGAGTCGCGCCACTGGGTTTGAGCGGCCTGATCTGGCCTGGCGCATCAACCTTTCAGGCGCAGGCGGCAAAACACGCCAATCAACCATTTATTTTGAGTACGGTGGCGAGTATCTCGATAGAGCAGGCTGCCGCCAGTGCGGAAGATTGTTTCTGGTTTCAACTCTATCCGCCAACCGATAAAGGTATGCTCGAAGACATGCTCAAGCGTGCGGATGCAGTGGATTGCAAGCATCTGGTGGTTACTATTGATGTGCCCTCACTGGCCAGACGTCCGCGTGATATACGGGCTGGGCTTAGCGTGCCCCCGAAAATGAACTTGCGTAGTTTAAGTCAGATTATGACCAGACCAGCATGGGCGTTGTCGATGGTAAAACACGGCAAACCTGAATTTGAAACGATAAAGCCATATCTGAACTCTCAGGGTGACATGACTGAGATATCTAACTTCATCCGTAATACGCTAAAAGATGTTGTCGACATCCATTTACTCAAATCTATCCGAGCCTTGTGGCCGCATAAACTCATCGTCAAAGGCATACTCAATGAACAGGATGCCGAATTTGCAAAACAGGCAGGCGCCGACGCTATCATTGTGTCTAACCATGGTGGTCGTCAGCTCGATGCTGCCTTACCAGCGGTGACAAGGCTGCCCTATATTCGCGAGAGACTTGGAGATCAATTTCCAGTGATGGCAGATAGCGGTGTTGAATCGGGTGTTGATCTGGCTAGATTTCTCGCCCAAGGTGCCGACATGGTATTTGCTGGCAGAGCCTTTATGTACGGTGTTGGTGCGTTGGGGGAAGCAGGAGCTGGACATGTATTCGACATTATGCAAACTGAGCTATTACAAGTATTAGAGCAGTTACGTTGTCCTCACCCAACCCTTCTAAAAAACTTTAGGATAGAATGACTGTGGCTGAATTTGATTACATTATTGTCGGTGCAGGGTCAGCCGGTTGCGTTCTGGCTAATAGGCTGTCAAAAGATCCAGCCAACCGAGTACTGCTACTAGAAGCAGGGCGCAAGGACAATAACCCCTGGTTACATGTGCCTGTCGGCTATTTTAAAACTATGCATAATCCGTTATTCGACTGGTGTTATCAAACTGAAGCTGACCCAGGTATTGACGGGCGCAAATTACAATGGCCACGAGGCAAAGTGCTAGGTGGTTCGAGCGCATTAAATGGCTTGCTGTATGTCCGTGGTCAACATCAGGATTATGACCGTTGGCGAGATCTAGGTAATGCCGGATGGGGTTATAGCGATGTTTTACCTTATTTCAAAAAGTCCGAAGACAACGAACGAGGTGCAGACCAATACCATGGTGTTGGCGGCCCGCAAAAAGTATCTGATCTGCGTTTACGCCGTCCAATTGCCGAGCATTTCATTAAGGCCGCTATGGAACAAGGCATTCCATTTAATGAAGACTACAACGGGGTAGAACAGGAAGGCGTAGCCTATTTTCAACAAACAGCTTTTAATGGATTTCGCTGGAGTACTGCTCGGAGTTTTCTCAAGCCCGCACGAAATCGACCTAATTTAACCGTCTACACTCAGGCCCAGGTGAGTCGTCTTATCATCGAGGGCAAGCGCGTTACCGGGGTCGAGTTTAAACGCGGTGGCCAGTTGCAAAGTGCCAACGTGACGAGAGAGGTAGTACTCTCCGCTGGTGCGGTCAATTCGCCGCAGATACTTCAATGCTCCGGCATTGGTGATCCTGAGACTTTGTCATCCGCTGGGGTTGAGGTGCGCCATGCGCTGCCTGGTGTTGGTAAAAATCTACAAGATCATCTACAGGTTCGACTGGTATTCGAAACCAGTGAAAGAACCCTAAACGATGAACTCAATCATCCTTTAAAACGGCTAAAAGTAGGCCTCGAATACCTGCTCAAACGATCCGGGCCTTTAACCCTTGCAGCCAGTCAGGTAACTATATTTACCCGTTCAAGTGCAGAAGTTGATCGGCCAGACATCCAGTTCCACATGCAACCTCTGAGTGCCGACAAACCCGGCGATGGTGTGCATCCATTCTCTGCGTTTACTACATCGGTTTGCCAGCTGCGGCCTTATAGTCGAGGAGAAATACGCATCAAGTCAGCCGATCCATTTGAGTATCCCGCTATTTATCCCAATTATTTATCAGACGAGCGCGACTGTGCTGTCGTGGTCAATAGTATCAAGGTGGCGCGTGGCATTGCCAACGCACCATCGCTAAAACCGCATATTGTCCAAGAGCGAGTCCCGGGTAACGAGTTTGAGGATGATCAACAGTTGCTTGAAGCGGCGCGAAAATTTAGCCAAACCATTTATCACCCGGCCGGCACTTGCAAAATGGGATCGGACAAAATGGCTGTTGTTGATGACCGATTGAAACTACATGGGCTTGAGGGGCTGCGCATTGCGGACTGTTCAATTATGCCTGAAATTGTTTCCGGTAATACCAATGCTCCAACCATTATGATTGGAGAAAAAGCAGCAGATATGATTTTGGCTGACAATCGGTTATAGGTTCTAATTAAGGTACTGTTCATCTATTGAGTACCGCAACCGTGGTGTTTGGGCGTTTTTCTTGTGGTACTGGGTAGCTTGGTTATGCCCTGAAGGAAGTGTTTGATCGATACGATGGTCAATACGATCGGTACCTCGAGAATTGGCCCGATGACGACGAGCACGCAGCCAGCCGACCCAGCGTCAACAATCATATAATCGAATTGATCTACGAGTCTCTGTTGTCGTTATATGTTTCGATTCGACGATTCGATGATTCAATAAGTGATGCAAAAAAGGAACAAATATTCTCGTTTAAGATCGATTGGTGAATCTGTTAGGTGGCTCAATCCTGAATAGCGCCATCAAGTTCGTCTTATGGGATACCGAGCCGAGTCGAAACTTATGTGTATTTAGTTCTGTTACTCAGGCGCAAAAAAATGTAAGATCGAGACTGAAAGTCTCATTTAAACTGAGTTTTGTCGGTTTGCGGCATTCAACTGGGTCGGAACGCCGGCCCAAAAAGCTTCGGGGCGGTGCCTTCAGCCTCGCGACACATAACATAACGAAGGCTTTCTAAATACGAGGAGAAGATATGATCAATCTAAAAACTATTGCTGCCAGTACAGCGGTCCTGGCACTCATGGCATCGTCTGCCATGGCGGCTGACAAGGTCTTGCGTATACAGTCGGTGCTATCCACCTCAGCTGACGAAGTCGTTATGTTGAGGGAGTTCGGTAAAGATGTCGCAGCTCTGACTAGTGGTTCGCTCACTATCGAAGTTCTTCCAGCAGGTGCTGTTGTTGGACCACGAGACGTCATGGATGCGGTTGACTCGGGTCTGGTTGAAGGTGGTTTTGCCTGGACACATTATTGGGGTGGCAAACACGTTGCGGCTAACCTGTTCGGCGCGCCTATAGCGGGTGCTGGTGTAGGACTCGATAACATCGCGTTCCTGAGTTGGTTCCAGTACGGCGGTGGTAAGCAGCTGTATGACCGCCTGTGGGATGAAATGGGTGTGAACGTCAAAGGATTCATGCTGCAGCCAGTGGGCCCCGAAGCACTCGGTTGGTTCCCAAAGCCAATCAAGTCGATGGATGACTTCCGTAAATTACGCTTCCGTGCACCTCCAGGCATGGTTGGTGCCGCATACGCTGAAATCGGTGTTCCAGCGGTTGCCATGGGCGGCGGCGACATCTTGCCAGCGCTTGAGAAAGGAACAATCGACGCAGCCGAGTGGTGTTGCCCCAAGCCAGACTCCGTTTTTGGTTTTCAGAAAGTGCTAAAGCACTACTATCTCCAGGGTCTGCACCAAGTAGTTGTGAACGCAGACATGTATGTGAATGGCGATTTCTACAAGTCGCTGAGCGCGGTTGAGAAGAAAGCACTGGAAGTGGCTGCAAACGCGTCTCTGTCAAAATCCATGTCCTACCGAATCTATGAGAACGGTAAGGCGCTGAAAGATCTGACAGATAATCACGGTGTTATCTTGGAAGATACTCCAGCGGATTACTTCACAGAGTACATGGCGGCCGCTAAAAAGTCGCTACAAGCTGCTGCGGATGAAAACGAGTTCTTCGCAGAAGTGTGGCAGTCGCAAAAGGATTTCGCCGACACAGTAGTACCATTCTGGTCGGGTGCACAAACTTCAAACGCAAGTTTGGGTCGCGCACACGCAGCAACACTTAAGTAAAAAAGACGTCGTTGCGAGGCCCATCAAGGCCTCGCTTCGAAGTTTCTGTAAGTAGTACCATTCTGGGTGGACGCAAAGACCTCGAACGCAAGTTTGGGTCGCGCGCACGCAGATACACTCAAGTAAAAAAATACCTCGTTGCGAGGCCC
>JBLHID010000139.1:0-7412 GCA_047615545.1 Polaribacter sp. | reverse complement strand
GAATCAGAAATTGTCGGCCGGCAATTTTCGTTGTGGACCGAAAAGCACTGGTTGGGAACTGATAACCTCGGTCGAGATATGTTAACCCGACTCATTTACGGTGCCAGGAATACTGTCGGCATTGCATTCATTACGACCTTATTTGCATTCACGTTGGGTGGCGTATTCGGAATATTGGCGGCAGTAGTCGGTGGGTGGCTTGATCAATTGATGAGTCGCGTAGTTGACGTTTTGATGGCAATTCCGGCACTGATATTTTCCATGTTATTACTCACCATTTTTGGCACTTCAGTGATTAGTTTAATCCTTATTATTGGCGTTCTGGATTCGACTCGGGTATTTCGAATTTCGCGGGCGGTTAGCCTTAACGTGGTGGTAATGGATTTTATTGAGTCAGCCCGGTTACGCGGCGAAGGGGTATTTTGGGTCACGATAAGAGAAGTGTTACCGAATATCATGCCACCCATGGTGGCCGAATTTGGTATTCGTTTTTGTTATGTTTTTCTTACCATTAGCGCCCTGAGTTTTCTGGGTCTGGGCATTCAACCACCAACCGCTGACTGGGGTTCGATGGTGCGCGATTCATCAACGCTGATTACCTATGGCGATATCACGCCCTTGCTACCTGCGGCGGCGATTGCAATATTGACCATCGGAGTTAATTTTGTGGTGGACTGGTTTCTGCATAAAACCAGTGGTTTGAAAGATGAACTCTGATACAAAAGAATTATTACTCGAAATAAAAGACCTTCGTATTGAAGGGTTTAGCGACGAACATTGGCATCAAATCGTCAAGGGTGTTGACATTAGTTTACACCGGGGAGAGGTACTCGGTTTGATTGGCGAGTCTGGTGCGGGTAAATCAACTATCGGCATTGCGGCCATGGGTTATGCCAAACCTGGTTGTAGAATAAACGGTGGCAGCATTCGATTTGATGGCATCGAACTCACTACCGCATCGGAGCAAGAAAAGCGCAAGTTACGAGGTGCGCGCATCGCTTATGTCGCGCAAAGTGCCGCCGCATCGTTTAACCCCGCCTACAAATTGATCGATCAGTTTTCTGAAACAGTGGTGGTTCATGGACACGGCACGCGAGAACAGGCGTATGCCGACGCGAAGGAGCTTTATAGAAAAATTCGAATGCCAGACCCAGATCTAATCGGGTTTCGCTATCCACATCAAGTTTCCGGAGGGCAGCTCCAACGTGCTATGACTGCGATGGCGTTGTCGTGTCGGCCCGATTTAATTATTTTCGACGAGCCAACCACAGCGTTAGACGTGACCACCCAAATAGAAGTGCTTAGTACAATTCGAGATATTGTCGCGCAATTTAATAGTGCGGCGATTTACATTACCCACGATCTCGCAGTCGTTGCGCAAATGGCTGACAAGATCAAAGTACTTCGATATGGCGAAACAGTCGAAGATGCGGATACGCGACGTATGCTGTCTGACCCCAAAGAAGCCTATACTAAATCGTTATGGGCTGTGCGTTCATTTCGCAAAAAAGATATCGCCCCCGTAGTGGGAAAAACGCCTTTACTTAAAGTCGAAAACGTCACGGCATCATATTCGGGTGGGCTTGAGCCAGTACTCAAAAATATAAATTTTGAAATTCATCGTGGCCATACTGTTGCCGTGGTCGGCGAGTCAGGCAGTGGTAAAAGTACCACGGCGAGAGTAATTACCGGGTTATTACAGCCGAAGGTAGGCCGAGTGGTTATCGACGGTGTGCAGTTGCCCGCTGATTATCGTAAACGCAGTAAAGATCAGTTACGCCAGACACAAATGATTTACCAGATGGCCGACACTGCAATCAATCCTCAACATCGTATTCGCGATATTCTTGGCAGGCCATTGACGTTTTATCTTGGCATGCAAGGTGCTGCGAAAGAACAACGCCTGCGGGATTTAATGGAAATGATCGAGATGGCGCCTGATCAATTTTTAGATCGTTTTCCTGCGGAATTATCGGGTGGCCAAAAACAACGTATATGCATTGCCAGGGCATTGGCCGCAGAGCCGTCTTTTATTATTTGTGACGAAGTTACATCGGCGCTGGATCAACTGGTGGCAGAGGGTATTTTGCGGCTACTCGACAGACTTCAACGAGAGCTTAATCTTGCTTATATGTTCATTACACACGATCTTGCTACTGTGCGTGCAGTAGCGGACGAAGTGATAGTTATGTTGAAGGGTGAGATTGTAGAGCAAGGTCCTAAAAATGATATATTTAGCCCCCCGTATCATGATTACACTGAATTATTACTGTCGTCAGTGCCAGAAATGGATCCAGATTGGATGGATCGAATTATCTCTGAGCGATTGGCCAAAGGAACAATGATTGCTGCTAATAACTAGTTAAACTTTCGAAATAGGTTTGATGCGAGTCACTAACAGTTAGCGCAGCAACTTGTCAGTTGCACGAATAATTTAGTCAGCGATGATTCGCATGACATAATTGATACGTGAGCCAGGCTATTTTTTGCCTTTACCATTTTGGATGACTCGAATTAAATGTTGCTGCCAGTTGATAACCTGACTGGCTTTTGATGCAGCGAAGATATCGATCCAGATACAGTCTCTGTAAAGGCTGAACAGAAGTAGGAGAAACAAGTTTTGGCTTTTGAATTAGATTACCCCGAGATACGTGATGCAGTATCAAAATTATGCACACTGTTCCCCGGCGAATACTGGCGTAAGCTCGATGCTGTTAACGCTTATCCCACTGAGTTTGTTCAGGCTTTAAGTGATGATGGTTACCTTTCAGCGTTAATACCAGAACAATATGGTGGTAGCGGTTTGCCGCTGAGTGCGGCCTGTGCCATTTTGGAAGAGATACAGCGCAGCGGTGGCAATGGTGGTGCCTGTCATGCCCAAATGTATACCATGGGAACCTTATTAAGGCATGGATCTGAGGCACAAAAAGATCAGTATCTGCCACAGATCGCTGAAGGTAAGTTACGTTTGCAGGCGTTTGGTGTAACTGAACCCGGTAGCGGAACTGATACCACGCGTATTCGTACTGTGGCGGTACGAGATGGTGACGATTATGTCGTCAATGGCCAGAAAGTGTTTATTTCACGCACCGAACATTCAGATTTAATGCTGTTGCTGGTTCGGACTACGCCGCGAGACGACTGTGTTAAACGCACCGATGGTATGTCGGTGCTGCTGGTCGATTTACGTCAAGCAGTAGGCAATGGCCTGACCATAAGGCCGATTAAGACGATGATGAATCATGCCTCGACAGAGTTGTTCTTTGACAACTTACGAGTGCCAGCTGAAAACTTGATTGGGGTTGAAGGCAAGGGCTTTAAATGCATTATCGATGGTATGAATGCGGAAAGAATATTGATAGCCGCAGAATGCATTGGTGATGCACGCTGGTTTACACAAAAGTCCTCAAACTATGCGCGAGAGCGTGACGTGTTTGGCCGAGCGATAGGCGTAAACCAGGGCGTTCAATTCCCCATAGCCAAGGCGCATATACAGACTGAAGCAGCGGCGTTAATGGTTCGACAGGCAGCGTCATTATATGACGAAGGTAAAAGCCCCGGTGCTGAGGCCAATATGGCTAAATTGTTAGCCGCTGAAGCATCCTGGGCGGCAGCCGATACTTGCATTCAAACCCATGGCGGTTACGGTTTTGCAGAGGAATATGACATAGAGCGCAAGTTTCGAGAAACACGGCTTTATCAAGTAGCGCCTATTTCTACAAATTTGATTCTGTCGTTTATTGCTACTAGTGAATTAGATTTACCGAAGTCGTTCTGATGACGTTGCCACTAGTTGGTTTATTGGTTGTCTCGTTGGAGCAGGCGGTTGCCGCACCATTTTGTACATCCCGCCTGGCAGATGCTGGCGCACGCGTGATTAAAGTGGAGCGAGCAGAGGGCGACTTTGCGCGTGGCTATGATCACGTCGTACAGGGTGAAAGTGCCTATTTCGTTTGGATTAACCGGGGTAAACAATCACTTTGTCTAAACATCAAAGATGAAAATGATAATGCCCTGCTGATGAAAATATTACGGGATGCTGATGTATTTATTCAAAACCTAGCGCCAGGCGCGGCAGTAAGAGCTGGCCTAGACTCGACAATATTGCGTGAAGTAAACCCCAAATTAATCACTGTCGATATCTCAGGCTACGGTGAAACAGGTGCCTATAAAGACATGAAGGCCTATGACTTGCTGGTGCAGTGTGAATCGGGTTTGGCATCAGTAACCGGTGCGCCAGAACAGCCCGGTCGGGTCGGGGTTTCTATTTGTGATATTGCCTGTGGCATGTATGCACATTCAGCCATACTAGAGGCTTTGGTAGAGCGTCAACAAACCGGTGTCGGAAAAGGCCTGTCAGTGTCACTATTTGATGCGATTGCGGACTGGATGGCGGTGCCTCTGTTGCACCAAGATTATGCCGGTACAGCGCCTAAACGTGTCGGACTTAATCATCCATCAATAGCACCTTATGGTGCCTACGACTGCCAAAAGGCCACTCAAGACGGAACTCAAGCGGCAGACGAAAGCGCTGCGCAGGTCGTCATCTCTATCCAGAATAATCGTGAATGGCGGGATTTTTGTGAGCAGGTTTTGCAACGACCAGAATTAGCAGAAGATGTCTCGTATCGTAATAATATCGATCGCTGCCAGAATCGGGCCGCACTAGACAACGAGATCAATGCGGTATTTTCTGTTCTCACAAAAGACCGGTTGATAGCGCGTTTAAACAAAGGCAAGATCGCTTTCGGCTCGGTCAATTCTATCGCCGATTTATCGACACACCCGCAATTACGCCGCACTCAAGTGGATACACCATCAGGCCCTGTAGAAATGGTCGCACCACCGGTTATTAAAAATAATGAAACAGTGTCTTTAAAAGCAGTGCCTGCGCTAGGTGAACACAGCGAGCAGATCCGTGAGGAATTTAAGTTGAAAAAGGGCACCGATCAGCGAGAACAGTCATGACATTAACTGAGCAACTAATCCACTACATCCGCAATAAACCAATCAGCCAAAGTAATCTGGATCGTGCCGCTGTTTTCACATTGGATGCTATCGCCAATACCTTAGCGGGCCGTAACAGCGAGCCGGGTAGAAAATTATTGCAATGGGGCGCTAGTCAGGGACAAGATGCAGGACGTAAAGCACTGGTTGCTGGTGGTCTGACACATATTTTAGAAACAGATGATCTGCACCGAGCGTCGGTCACTCACCCTGGCTGCGTGGTAGTACCAGCGGTGTTTGCGCTGGCTGAACGCGAGGGAAGTAATGGCAGACAAATGCTCAAAGCTATTCTTCATGGCTTCGAAGCGATGTGCCGTATCGGTGCGGGGGTCGGCCCAGCTCATTATCGGGTATGGCATAATACGGCCACCTGTGGGCCTTTTGGTTCAGCCATGGCGGCGGCCACATTACTTGATTTAAATGCCGATCAGGCTATGCATGCGCTAGGCAATGCCGGTACTCAATCATCGGGATTATGGGAGTTTATGGAAACTGGCGCGATGAGTAAGCACTTTCATGCTGGACGCGCAGCCGAAGCTGGCGTAGTCGCGGCTGATTTAGCGAAGCTCGACTTCACTGGCCCGCCAAAAATATTAGAAGGAGAGAAAGGTTTCTTCGAGGCAACCTGTTTGGATTCCGAACCAGAGAAGGTCACCGCCAACCCAGACGCACCCTGGCAACTCACCCAAACCTCGATAAAACCCTGGCCCTGTTGCCGACATACCCACCCCGCAATTGATGCGGCGCTGGAGTTGCACCAGGCATTGGTGGGACGAAACATAGCCTCAGTAAAGGTAGACACTTATCAAGCAGCGATGGATGTCTGCGACCGACCTCAACCTGACAGTGAATACGCCGCCAAGTTTTCAATTTACCATTGTGTGGCGGCAGCACTCGATGCTGGTGAGGTGGTGTTCGACTCTTTTTCGGCCGCTAATCGTGAGCGACTCGGTGCTTTGCGCGAACGAATAACCTCAGTGGTGGCAGAACCCTATGCCGCAAACTACCCGGTAGCTTGGGGTTCTGCAGTAACTGTGGTGACGGCAGATGGCGACAGCCTATGCGCCAAAAGAACCGCAGCCAAGGGCGACCCAGAGTTAGCGCTGACTAACGAAGAAATGATTATCAAAGCTAATATGCTGCTAGCCCATGCAGGGTTTAATAGCGCTGATGCTCAGCGGGTCATAGACGGTGTGCTTGGGCTTGCCGAAGAAGGCAATGGTTTACCGGACATTGTTAAAACAGTTTTTCAGGAGCAGATATCGTGCCCGTAGTTACAATTCAGCAAATTGCTGGTCGAAGCAAAAAACAAAAGACAGAAGTAATGAAAAAAATAACAGAGGCTTTTGTGGATATCTATGATGTCCCTGCCGAAGGCGTGATGATTATCTTTCAAGATCTTGAAGATGAAGATTGGGGGAGAAATGGCGTGTTGCATAGTGATCGTGAAGGGCAGGCTGATAAGTAGTTTTGGGGTTTTGATGTGTGGGTAAGCTATTTATTCCCTCTCCGTCAACCCGTAGAAATTCAGGTGAAATTAGAGTCAACTTGGATTAAGCCCATAAGGCGGAGCCGGGACTTTAGTCCCAGATAAAAACCATAAAGGATATCCAAAGGACGCCTTTATAGAAACACCTTTATAGGCACCCATAGAAATAAATTGACATAAAATGCTCACCTGTTAAATTATTTCGTTCAACTTTCGCAAAAGGATATTGTGATGCCAAGATCAAGGAAGACGCAGGTTTCTCTCGACGCCACTCCCTATTACCATTGCAGCTCACGCTGTGTTCGCCGTGTATTTCTGTGCGGTAAAGATGCATTATTTAAGGGGTCGGAGTCAAGTAGACACCCAATTTTCCGAACCACTATAATTGAATTGTCGAGTAAGTTACCGTTGAGCTCATTGAGTTATTGACTCCGACCCCGACTACGCGTAAAGGCACCCGTTAACTGAAAAGGCCGAGCAACCGAATGACCCACTGCAAAAGACTGATGGACTGCATCCCTTTGCTGGTAACCCTAGACGCGATATGCCAAACGGCCTACCGTTTAGACTCACCGATTACCTAGAACTGGTAGATTGGACCGGCAGAATACTCCGGGATGATAAGCGTGGTGCAATACCTGAAAGCACGCCGAAAATCCTCCAGCAATTGAACATAGACCCAAAACACTGGTGTTACCTGAGTAAAAACTTTGAAAGTCAGTTTAAGTCACTAGTGGGTACGTCATATCACATAAAACAAGCCTGTGAACAGCTTGGAAAACAGTGGGTGCATGGTATCCGAACGTGTGAAAAGTTTTTTCCTACCTAACTGTACTCGTGTAAAAAATAATACTGAAATTGGTATGGTCGAATCATTGTCCATCGGATAGCTATGTTTCGGTTTTAGTCAAAGTCC
>JBLHID010000138.1:0-7454 GCA_047615545.1 Polaribacter sp. | reverse complement strand
GTACAATACTGCAATATTCAAATCTACTGTAACGGAGACTCCACCAATGTCAGCTACTGACGTATTAAATACCATTAAAGATTACGGCGTTAAATTTGTCGACTTTCGATTCACTGATACCCGTGGCAAGGAACAGCATGTTTCTATCCCGGCTCATCGCTTGGGAGAAGACAGTTTCACCGATGGTCAAATGTTTGATGGATCTTCAGTTGCTGGTTGGAAAAGCATTAATGAGTCCGACATGATCCTTATGCCTGACCCAGATACTGCGGTATTAGACCCATTCACCGACGAGCCTACGATCAATATTACTTGTAATGTTGTCGAGCCAACGACTGGCGAAGGTTATGAGCGCGATCCTCGCTCCATCGCCAACCGGGCAGAAACTTACCTGAAAGCAACCGGCCTTGCTGATACTGCTTACTTTGGTCCTGAAAATGAATTTTTCATCTTCGACGACGTACAGTGGACAACTGAGATGGGCAACTGCTCATTTCGCATCGATTCCGAAGAAGCTGCCTGGAATACGGGCAAATCATACGAAGATGGCAACACGGGCCATCGTCCACGTGTAAAAGGCGGTTATTTCCCCGTCCCACCGGTTGATTCTTTGCACGACATTCGCTCTGCCATGTGCCTAGCGCTTGAAGAAATGGGTCAGAAGGTTGAAGTTCATCACCACGAAGTTGCCACCGCTGGACAGTGTGAAATTGGTGTCCAATTTAATACTCTAGTCAGAAAAGCTGACGAAGTTCAGGCCTTCAAATATTGCATTCATAATGTTTCGCATAGTTACGGCAAAACAGCGACTTTCATGCCTAAGCCACTGGTAGGTGACAATGGTAGCGGTATGCATGTTCACATGTCTTTAGCGAAAGATGGCGTCAACCTGTTTTCTGGTGACGGTTATGGCGGATTGTCTGAAATGGCCTTATTTTATATTGGTGGCGTTATCAAACATGCTAAAGCTATTAATGCTTTTGCTAACCCAGCAACGAACAGCTACAAACGTTTGGTGCCTGGTTTTGAAGCACCAGTAATGCTGGCCTACTCAGCACGTAACCGCTCAGCGTCTGTTCGGATCCCTTATGTCGGTAATCCAAAGGGTCGTCGAGTTGAAGTTCGGTTCCCAGATTCGACCGCCAACCCATACCTTTGTTTCGCTGCTTTGCTAATGGCTGGCCTAGACGGTATCAAGAACCGAATCCATCCTGGTGAAGCAATGGACAAAGATTTATATGACCTACCACCAGAAGAAGAAGCGGCAATACCACAGGTTGCTTTTTCACTCGATCAAGCGCTCGATGCACTCGATAATGACCGTGACTTTTTGAAAGCGGGTGGCGTATTTACTGACGATGTCATCGATAGTTATATAACACTCAAAAACGAAGAAGTTCAGCGCATGCGTCTGGCCACTCATCCTGTCGAATTCGACCTGTATTACAGTTGCTAGTTGCCTCTAGCGGTATTCATTAACACCAATAGAAAGGCCTCCGAAAGAGGCCTTCCTTTTTTTAGGATGGCTACACAGGGATGACACTGTACACCTCCTTCAATCAACCAAATGTTTCCGGAACGCACCAAAGTAGTGCATCATTGGCTTTATATGACCTTTCCCGAATCTAATATAACCGCTAGCAAAATACTCGACACGCTCAACAGCAGCGTTATATGCCTGAATAGAAATTGGGCAATAAGCTATGTGAATTTTGCGGCCGAAGAATTATTCTCAAGCAGCGCTTCCCGCTTATACGGAAAAAATATACACCAACTATTCAGTCAGCTAGAGCCGAATACCATCACAAAAAAACTCGCCGCTTTTGGCGGCGATTCTTTTGCCGTTACGGAGCATGATGCGAGGATCACGTTAGCGAACGGTAAATCGGTTTCAGCCGATTACAGCATTTATCCTATCGACAGCTCGGATGAGACCCAGCACATTCTACTCGAGATCAAACCGCTCGATTGGCAGTCGATAATTACCAGCGAAGAATTTACCAACTTGAAGAAACAGGCAAGCCTTCAATTTGCGCAAGGCATGGCCCACGAAATAAAGAACCCTCTCAGTGGCATACGAGGTGCTGCTCAGCTACTAGAGCGCGAATTAAACGAGCCTCAATTGAAGCAATACACCGAGGTCATCATTAGCGAAGTTGATAGACTATCGGCACTGATTAACAATATGCTAGGGCCCAATACCGACATTATAAAATGCCCCGTTAATATTTTGGAAGTACTCGAGCATATACGCCGATTAATGCTTGCCGCTGAATCGACCCGCATCAACATTAAAATCGACTATGACCCTAGTATACCTGAGCTCATGGGTGATAAGCGCGAACTCATACAGGCGTTACTCAACATTGTGCAAAATGCGGCCCAATCAATTGATAATGTTGGCGAAATTACATTTAAGACCCGTATCGGGAGACGCTTTACAGTTGGAAAAATTACCCATCCGCTGGTAGTTCAGGTTGATATATCGGATAACGGGAATGGTATCCCAGCTGAAATTAGGGATACCATTTTTCTACCGATGGTGACTAATAAAGCGCAAGGTAGTGGTTTGGGACTACCCATTGCACAAGAAATCGTGTCGCGTCATGGTGGTATTATCTTATTCAACAGCTCACCACAGGGCACGACGTTTAGCACCATATTACCCTTGACCCTACTGAAAAACGAACAATGACAATGGCTCCTGACAATGCACGTTCAGTTTGGTTAATTGATGATGACCAGTCAATTCGGTGGGTGCTTGAACGCGCTTTAACGAACGCTGAATTTGCAGTGACTGTTTTTGAAACAGCATCCAGTGCGCTCAGTCGTTACAAACGTATTCCAGCCAGCGAACGTCCACAATTAATATTGACAGACATTCGCATGCCCGGCATCAGCGGTTTTGAACTGCTTAAACAAGTCAAAAACGTCGACTCAAAACAGCCTGTGATTATTATGACCGCTTATTCCGACCTTGATACGACCGTACAAGGTTATCAGCAAGGTGCTTTTGAATATTTGCCCAAACCTTTTGATATCGACGAGGCTATCGCATTAGTTACCAAAGGCTGTGAATCGAAAAATCGGAATCTAGATAACGCCTATTACGAGGCTCCCGATAGCGAAATCATCGGCGAGTCGCTGCCCATTAAAAAGCTTTATCGCCAAATGGGAAAGTTGTCCGCATTCTCTAATAACTTGCTCATCAGAGGGGAGCCAGGCACAGGAAAAGCCCTGCTAGCCAATGCTATCCATAATGCTCACAACACAAAAGACGCTCTTTTAGTATCTATGAGCGTGTCTAGTTTGACTACGGCAAACGATCTCGCTGAAATCATCACTCCCTCCGAGCAACGCGCCGGTACGACAATATTGCTTAGGAATATCGATACACTCTCGAGTGAAGCGCAATGTTTCCTAGCTCAGACCTTGGCCAAATATAAGACGGATAAAGAAACATCATCTTTACGCGTTATTTCTACAGCGACGGTCAGCCTAGTTGATCTTGTGCAATCTAGTAAATTCGACCCGTCACTCTGCCACCAATTAAATGAACTCACTTTAATACTGCCATCTTTGCGCGAAAGACGGGATGACATACCCATGCTAATCAATTACTACCTTAATCGGTTTGGTAACGAATTGAATGAGGACGCCATACCCGTAGAGTCAGCTGCTATGGCCTTTCTGGAACAATATGAATGGCCCGGTAATATCAGTCAGCTGAGGAACATGTGTCGCAGCATTAGCATTTCAACAGAGACAAATGTCAGTTTAGACAACTTACCCTCCGAGCTGTTTCAAGCACAACAGTCAGATCTATCGATACTCGATGATATGAACAATAGCGAGTGGGAGCACCAATTAGGTATCTGGGCGATGCGAGAGCTAGCAGCCGGTCACCATAATATTCTGTCGGATGCAAATTCGAGACTAGAAAAAAAACTTCTAGAGTGTTCACTTCAAATAACCCGAGGGCGCAAGCATGAGGCCGCAAAGCTACTAGGCTGGGGTAGAAATACTTTGACCAGAAAACTAAAACTACTGCGCTAAATCGTCAGAAATACAAGCCATATAAGCTTGCTCGAGTGTCTCAGCGTCGAACTTTTGCATACAGGCAAGGGGCGTTCCAACATACTTTATTTTACCTTGATGCAGAATAGCAAACTGGTCACAGATCTCTTCGGCATCGGCCAACATGTGAGTACTGTAAAATAGAGTTCTATTTTTAGTCTTCTCTTCGCGCAAGAATTGTTTGAAATGATATCGAGCACTCGGGTCTAGACCACTCAGTGGTTCGTCCAGAATGATCATATCCCGATTCAGCATAAAACAACTTATCAAACCGAGTTTTTGAGCCATGCCTTTTGAAAATCCAGTCACCGTGGACCCTAGTCGGTCAACCGGAAAGTCTAGTTTTTCTGCAAGTGATTTTACGGCTTGCCTATCCAGTTTCTGATAGTAGGTAGAAGCAATAAACTCGAGGTAATGCCACGCGGTTACATTTCTCTTAACTTCAGATTTCTCCGGCAGGTAGGCTACCTGTTCTCGGCAATTCGGCTCCTGATTGGATTGTCCAAAAATTGATATTTCACTACCTTCGGTTGGCCGAATCAAATCAAGAGCCAATTTGATCAGGGTTGACTTACCAGCACCGTTAACACCAGCGATCGCAAAGTAACTTTTATGAGGGACAACTAGATCAAGACTTTTTAGTATTTCAAGCTCCCCTACCTGATAAGCGAGGTTCGAGAATGACAGTGCCGAATTAGTCATACGAACAAGCCTCGCTTAACAGGCATCTACAAGATTCCAATGTGTTCTAGCTTACCCACTACAGCCTAAACCCAAGGTTATAACGCACAGTGTCAACATATGGAACAGTTGTCGAAGCTGCAACCGATATACCTGCAGTTCTTGTCAGTGTCTCTGCTTGCAGGCGTCCAGTATCCGCGACGCCATCGTCAAGTCTAGCCTCTAGAATTCTTGCAATAGGCCCTTCGATTTGTCCAAAAACTACCACATGGCCAGCTACCGTATTGAAACCATCCTGCACGCCTACTTCCCCGCCAAAGGCATTAGTTGGCCGAGTGGCTGCACTAGCCGCCCCAGCAACTAGGCCGGATGCACGAAGGTGGCTCCAGAAATAGGCTGTCTCTAGTCCCGCTGCCCAATCATTACCCACGCCAATAATTCCATCTCCATTTCCATTAGTAACCGCTGGAGTTACATTAAACCTATCTGCTGCGGCGTTATCATCGCCTGGTAACTGCAAATACCGATCCTGGTAGGAAAACATTGCCGCAGCAATACCCGCCTTGTCACTTTCGATGCGTTTGAGCTTCGCGTTGGTAACCATTTCCTGTCCTTTCAGTACGCCACCAATCAATAGCCCGACGATGACTAGCACAATGGCTATTTCTACTAGGGTGAATCCTTTCTGTGTTGTATTTAACATAAGTTCCTCTCAGTTTATAATCAGAAAAATAAATTACTATGAGTCTTAGTCGGCACCTAATTATGGCATTCATAAGAAAGCGCTATACGACAGCCTCACTTTTAACAGACAACTAAACCTCCATATTATTGTTGTTTAACTTCGGACAATTTCTTTTGGAAATCCAACCACTTTTCTTTTAGAAATTGTTTCTCGTCGGGATCAGAAATGGCCCCACTTTCTAGTAAGGCTGAAATTATGGTTATACCAGCCTCAAATTCATTTAGTTCACCTAGGAGTATGAATTGCATATCCCGTGCCCAGTGAGGCATGATCAAATCCGCTGGTTGGCTCGATAGTTTTTCAGCTAGCGACAACGCAAGCTCTAAGTCGCCCAGCTTATGCTTGGCCAATATCGTTGCTTCGGCCATCCGACGCCAATGGATCTGAGGATTTTTAATAAAATTTTCTCGGATTAAATCTACCATTATTCGGAGTTTCTGTTCGTTACCTGTTTGGCCATAGACTCTCGATGCAAGCATCGTCGGATATTCTGATTGAACATTCAAATCAGATATTTGATTTAGCCAATCGACCAGAGTCCTGTAATTAATGTTTTCATAACGAATATGTTTGGCTGATTGATTGTCGTGCAGTTGAAGTCGCATGGCGAGTAAATAGCTCATCAGGTGATCAGACCCCATCGCAACAATACGATAAGCTGAAGCTGCTAGCGGTGCGGATAATGTCTTATAGGCATGTTCATTGCGGGATAGCGACAACTGAGTGACAGACACCTGTATGGCGAGAATCATGAGGAAGCCTACCAACAAGTTGGTAGGTAGGCTTTTAAAAGGTCTTTCGGCGCGTTTCATAATCTACAGGTTAAATTCTTTTCGATAGAGATCGACCAGACAAACTGCGATGGCAAAAACCGAGTATATGACGACAGCCAATAACTGGTCTGACAATAATGCATAGGGCAGCAAAGTAGGGTCGAAAAATATATTGTTTTGGGCGAATGCGTGTGAAGCGGGCATGACATGTAAAATCCCATCAAATACCAGCGTTACAAAAATATTGTATGCACTTTCTTCAGACAACTTGACCGATTCAGACAGCATTTGGCTGATGACTGCAGAAAATTTTGCTAACAGGTAAATCGCAATTGTAAATAGCATCGCTTGGGGGATTTTTTCCAAACTCAATATTCCTACCAAACCGATTAGGCTCACCAAAGTAATTTCGAGCCAAAGTGCCACAGCCCAATAGACTGCGATTTCAATCGAAGTGAAAAATGGAACGATAACAACCACCGGTAAACTTAAAAAGGCGGCAATAACCAATATAACCAATAGCTGAGCCACAATATATTGCCATCGTGATAGGGGCATGGTTAACAAGCGCTCTAATTGTTTCGACTCGTAGTCTTCCGCGACATTGCTCGTCACCAGAAGTAAGGCAAGAAACACCAAGCTGTAGCGCAAAAAATCGCCCAGTACAGCAGCGCTAATTCTCTCACTATTGATAATGGCTAGTTCTGAGGCATAACTAGCGAGTAGCATAGCGACAACGAACAAGATTGATGCAAGAACAGCCAAGCGACGATTCAAGACAGGCAAGAGCAAATATCGAAACAATGATAATGTTTGTCCAACCATTGGATCCCCTAACACTTTAGCCATTCAGAAAATTTGCTCACGGTAACTGTCCTGCATCTATCATTTTCGAATATAGGATATTGGGTGCAATCCATTTAACAATGTCATCGAATTCAGCGCCGGCAACATCACTATGGGTCGACTTTATAAACACTCTATCCGTCGCACTATTATCAGTATTTTCTAATTGTATGTCGGACACTGCAGGGTCAATAGCACCGTTTTTCCCCAATGAAAGCAGCACAGCTGGGATACCATCGGCTACCGTGACTGCGGCTGTCCCACAATTGCTTGGGCTATCGGTGGGAACACCCGTACATATTTGTAAGTCCGGCTTTAAATTCGATATAGTC
>JBLHID010000137.1:0-7561 GCA_047615545.1 Polaribacter sp. | reverse complement strand
TTAGTTAGGGTCAATAGGGTGTGAAAAATACACTCTCATCACGGCGTCGGTATGAGTTAGTGTTCTGACCGCTAGGCGCCGTAACCATTGGCGCATTTCTCTTGTAGGTATTTTTGGTAGACTATCGTCATGATTTTGTGTTCCTCATCTAAGAAAATATCTTTAGCCCCAAAATTCTCACGACTTTGTATGGCGCTTGTTTTTATTGCGACTCCGATTTTGGCGGATGACCCATTGCCACTGTTGGGAGAAAACTCTGCCATTAGCCTGGCACAAGAGAAAAAGCTGGGGCAGCAGTTTTATGAGAAATTGCTCGCAGAGGGGTTGGTGGAAACGTCGCCATTATTGGATGGATATATTAATGATTTAGGCAATAGGTTGCTGGCTAATATCGGGAATTTGTCGCGTGAATATCGGTTTTTTATAGTGAAAGATTCGAGTGTCAACGCATTTGCGGTCCCAGGTGGGTTTATCGGTATCAATGCTGGCTTAGTGCGAAAGGCGAGGACTCAACATCAATTGGCGTCTGTCTTGGCGCATGAAATTGCTCATGTCGAACTCCGTCATGGGCTTGATTTATTTGAGAAAGCAGGCGGTGTTAGTGATTTGACTACGCTGTCAGTTTTGGCGGGTATTTTTCTTGCTGGGCTTAGTTCTGACCTCGGCCAGGCACTCTATTTCGGTGGGATCGCGAGTGGGGAGCAAGCGATGATTACTTTCACACGAGAAAATGAATACGAAGCAGACCGTTTTGGTATGACATTGTTACAAAATGCCGGTTTTGATAGTCGAGGCATGGCTGAGTTTTTTAGGATATTGGATCGAAACTCGTCTAGCACCGGCTTGCAGGGAATTGAATATTTGCGGACTCATCCACTCAATCAAAACCGGATATCGGAAGCTGAAAATCGAGTAAAGCCAATTGCTCCACAAACCGAGACAATAGATTACTTTTCCGTTTTTAAAGACTATCTTAGTGATCAGGCACACCTCGGATCTGATTCATCTGGCAGTGATTTTCTGGAAGGATTGACCTTCAAAAGGAAAGGGCTATATGGGAAAGCAGATACATTTCTATCGAGACTTTATCGGCAAGATAGTGAAAATATTTGGTATGGCATCGCCTATGCAGAAAATTTGCAACATCTGACCCGTTGGGATGAGGCTGAGCAGGTGTACCGAAAGTTACTGAACCTGTTCCCTGGTGACTTGGCTATTTCTTTACAATTACTAGAGCTGTTAAAAGACACAGAGCAATATGGGCAAGCATTAGAGATTGGGCGGGCGATGGAAATTCGATACTCAGAGTTGCCGGTGGTGTATGCCAAATTGACCGAAATTTACATTGGTCTTGGGCGTAACCTTCAAGGCCTGATTAGCGAAGCACAATATCATCGCCTGACTGGAAACAATAATAGAGCGGTTAAGTTGTATGATGAAATTCTTTCTTCTAAGGATTTGAATATCACCATGGCATCTCGGATTGAGGAAAAACGGGCAGAAATTGTAGATGCTCAAAAAACTCAGTAATTGATAGCCTGTTAGTTGATAGGCTCCCAAGTAATGGTAATCACCATTTAATATTTATGAAAACTGGCCGAATACGGATTATGTATGACAATTTTCTGGTTTGGGAGCCAAAGCAACATGAAACGTAGAGTGTTTTTGAAATGTGGTGTGGCGGTTGCTATGTCGGGTGTGTTGAGCCCAGGCCTGGTGTTGGGTCGTTATCCCCAAGCTGCATTCGAGAGTGAAGATGCGGTGAGTGCCATTTCGGCCTTGCATGGATCGAGTAGTTTTTCGCCTTCGGATGATATCGTCATTAAAGCACCCCGAATCGCAAAAAATGGTGAGGTTGTGCCGATCCAGGTTATTTCAAATATTTCTGCAACTGAATCAATAGCACTGATTTTTGAGGCGAATACTACGCCGTTTATGGCGTCATTTAATATTTATGGATCAGAAGCCTTTATTTCGACCCGTATCAAAATTGAAGTGACAGGGAGGCTGTTGGTGGTGGTTAAAGCAGGTGGAGAATTGTTCTCAACTAGTCAGGAAATTCGAGTGCCGACTGATTACAGTTGTCGGGCTTAGGCGGTTTTGGTATGAGTAAATCTATTAGTATTCGCGCTTACGAAAAAAATGGTGTCGTCACCGTTAAATCGATCATCCGCCACCCGATGGAGTCTGGGCTTCGAAAGAACCCAACAACTGGCAAAAAATACGCTGCTCATTTTATTCAGGAAGTCATGGTGCAATCGGACAATAAGACTGTGATGGAGGCTTTTTGGGGTGGGGCTATCTCACGCAATCCATATTTTTCCTTTCGTTTCAAAGGCGAGGCCGGTGATAATTTGACTTTGTCCTGGATTGATAACAAAGGGCGCTCTGGGTCTGAGACTATTAGTATCCTGTAAAGGCACTTATCAGTTGACGCTAAAAACTGAGTAATGGGTATAACTGTTTAGACTGCCACTGTTGATAGGCATTTCAGTTGGTTGTTGCTATCATTCGCCACAATTTTGCAAACAGAAACGACACGTGAATATAAACTTTCAGGCACTAGGCTGCCGTCTAAATGAAGCCGAGTTGGAAACCTGGGCTAGCCAGTTTTTAAAGCTTGGGCATCAGGTCACTACCGATAGTGGCGAGGCTGATATTGTGGTGTTTAACTCATGCGCCGTAACCTCTGAAGCTGACCGAAAATCAAGGCAGCAAATTGGCAAACTCCATCGTAAAAACCCTCAGGCTAAAATGATTGTCACAGGTTGTCATGCTAGTTTGAATAGCGACGCCGTGAAGGAATATTTGGGTGTTGATATGGTGATTGGCAATCACCAAAAAGATGATTTGGTCGAAAAGGCGGTTGATCAATTTGGGTTAACGGTATCTGAGGTCGAACAACCCATTCAAAATACGTTGTTTCTACGTGGTAGGCACCGGGCGTTTATCAAAGTACAGGACGGTTGCCGATATCGCTGTACCTATTGCATCGTTACCATAGCGCGTGGAGAAGAGCGTAGTCGTAGCATCAGTGAGATCATTAATGAAATAAATACGCTACACCAACAAGGGATACAGGAGATTGCAGTTACAGGTGTTCACGTCGGTGGTTATGGCAGTGATATTAATTCTAGCTTAACCGTTTTGCTGACAGAAATTCTAAAGCAGACTGATATTCCGAGAATTCGACTGGCCTCGGTCGAACCATGGGATTTGCCCGATGACTTCTTCGAGTTGTTTCAAAACCCACGCCTAATGCCGCACATGCATCTGCCGATTCAAAGTGGCTGTGACAGCGTTTTAAAGCGCATGGCAAGACGCTGCAAAACATCGGAATTTAGTCGCATCCTACAAATCGCTCGTGAAGCGTCGCCATTATTCAATGTCACTACCGACCTGATTGTCGGATTTCCGGGTGAGACAGAAGACGAATGGCAACAGACAATGGAATACGTCGAAAATACTGGGTTTGGGCATATGCATATCTTCAGCTTTTCGCCAAGAGAAGGTACAGCGGCAGCTCGTTTCCCGGGGCAAATTGATAAAGAAATAAAGAAAGAGCGTAGTCGCCAAATGCATGAGTTGGCATCACGCTTGAAAACCAGTGAGCTAGAAAAGAATATAGGTCAAACAGTACCGGTATTGTGGGAGCAACAAGCAAATGCTGAATCAGGATTGTGGTCAGGTTATACACCTCAATATCATAAAATAACGTCTACTAAAACCAGTATTACAGAAGCCAGTATTAGCGATGTGACAATCGATGCAGTATCGAATGATGGTTTGACCTTAGTGAGCCAAGCCGCCCAGCGTGAAGTGTCGACATTTTTCTAAAGCATTACTCAGAAATGACGTCTCAGGACTAATTATTTATGCCAAGTTTTAAAATCCCTAAATGGTCAGTTTCTCATCTGTCATTTACTTTGATGTTCACAGTGTTGCTTTTTGTGGTTTGCAATGCGTTGAATATTGACAGTTTTGTCCGTTGGTTTTATGTGAAGGATAGCATCGACTTTTCTAGCCTGATTGCTTTCTTCATTTTCGGCTGGGGCTTTTTTATGGCCTTTTTTATTCTGTTCGCCCATCCCTGGACGATCAAGCCTTTGGCCATTATGTTTATTATTATAAGCGCTGGCTCGAACTATTTCATCTCAAAATACAATATAGAAATTGAGACGACAATGGTAATGAATGTAATCCATACTGATGTGACCGAGTTTACTGGCTTGCTCTCAGTTTACATGTTGCCTTATGTATTATTTTTGGTTGTGTTGCCAACATTAGTGATTTTACGGGTGAATATCACTTTTAGTAGGCCTATCAAATATCTATTAACGTCGGCCTTACTATTTGTTGTCTCTCTTGCGGTTGGTGTAGGTGCGGTATACATGAACTACGACAGCATTCATCGAGCGGTTAACCTATCGAATAAGAGCATTTGGCATAGACTCGTGCCGGCTAATGTCATTGCTGGCGCCATTGGTGCGGTGCAAGACGTGGTCGAGTCAAATATAAGGTTGAATAAAACAGCGGTCGAGATTATTGGGCATGTCGAAAAGCAGGACGACCTTATTGTCGTTCTTGCCATTGGTGAAACATCTCGACAGGCCAACTTCAACCTCTATGGTTACGATAGGAAAAATACCAATCCGCTATTATCAAAGGACACGGGCCTCCAGATTCTAAATGGTAAAGCCAGTATAGGGACGACTTATCTGGCATTGAGAGTCATTTTGGAAAAGGACGATATCAAATTGCCGGCAATTACTTCAAAGCTCGGAATTAAAACGGCCTGCTATGTGAATTTCACTCTTTATGATAACTGCGATGCAGTCGGCGAAGTGGCTGTGAGCGAATGTGGGCATGGTGGCAAATGTTACGATGAAGATGTTATTCCACTGTTGGAACAAAATTTGAAGACCTATGAGTCAGGTTATAATTTCATTGTGCTTCACTTTGGTGGTGGTAGCCATGGTCCAAGCTACGTCGACAGGCATCCCGTCGAGTTTCAACAGTTTAAACCGCAATGTCTGGAAGCGGATGTGGTTAATCAATGCTCTAAAGAACAACTCTATAACTCATACGATAATACCATTCTCTATGTTGATTACGTTTTGAGCGAAACAATCAAACGGCTAGATGATTCAAAGAAACCGTATGTGTTTATTTATCTATCAGATCATGGTGAGTCGTTACTGGAAAACGGCAGAATATTCCATGGCATGCCGCCTGGAATACCATTACCGCCCGAGCAAGCGCAGATACCTTTGCTCATTAAGTCATCAGTACCCATATCAATTGAACCACGAGATGAGTACCCCCAAACAGCTGTGTTCGATAGCATACTCGACTTATTTTCGATCCAGACGCCTTCGCTTGATAGAGATGGCGTTTTTATTAGGAGGAATAGTTCGAATGACTAAATGTGAATCAGGAGGCGCTGATTTTCGAGGCGTCTCACAATGCATACTATGACTATTGGCTGGACAACGGTGATCTTTAGACGTTTTGATATAATGGCCTGTCTTGTCTGCGTAACCTTTTTTCTTATCTGGCCCCAATTCGATCTATCGTTTAGCCGGAATTTCTATGATGAAGCTAGTCAGAGTTTTATGTGGAGAGAGCATTTTGTCACGCAGTTTATTTACCAACTAACAAATGTTATTGCGGGCACATTAGTGATTGGATTGCCATGCTTGTTAGCCGGGAGTTATGTTTTTCGAAATAAGCTATTGAGTAAGTATAAAAAGGTTTTTATATTCATGTTTTGTACTTGTATTTTGGGGCCTGGTGTCGTGGTTAATTCGGTGTTAAAAGATCATTGGGAGAGGCCCCGTCCAGTTCAATCTATAGAGTTTGGAGGCAGTAATGCATTCGAACCGCCATTCTCTCCTCAGTTTGCATGCAAAGAATGTTATTCATTTGTAAGTGGTCATGCATCGGTTGGATTTGCCTTTTTCAGTCTAGCGCTATTGTGCAGAAATCGAAGGTGGCTCTTAGTGCCAGCAGCTCTCGGAACGGTCATTGGCATGACTCGTATTGTCCAAGGTGGACACTTTTTCAGCGACGTATTGTTTTCTGGCTGGGTTGTCTGGTTTTGTACTTTGCTTTTACATTACCTATTTTACGAATATGGTAAATCATCAAAACTTAACTAAGGCTTGATATTAATTGGCTTTCCGACTAGACGCTAGAAAATAGAAGGCTAAGCATATAGAGAAAGCCACAATGGTATATCTCAGATAGCTGATGGAATTTATATTAGGGAAATCATCTCGTTCAAGCAGAATTCCAAGGACGGAAAGCAAACAGAGTGCAAACCCTGTTCTGTAGCTATTTTTCGGCGTGAATGGAACGCTTGAGATACCAAAAGCTAGATATGATGAAAGTAATCCGAAGGCTGCTCCAGCTGCGATATCTTCAGGCCAATGAGCACCAACAGCAATCCTGGAAACACCAACCATAAATGCAAGAATAATAGCAATGACCTGAACTTTATAATTTCTAATAGATAAAATTATAAAACCAGCCACAGAAAAAGCCGTCATGGTATGACCTGACGGAAAGCTGTGTTTAGTCACTATTGCCCCAATAATATCGAAGCTCGATCGATCTAGCACTGCGGCAGGACGGGGTAAATCCCAAAGAATTTTCAATAGAGTGCTCATAAGCGCCGTTATTAAAACGGTGAGCAATATGCGTTTAAATAATTCAGGTTGTTTTACGCAAATTACAATTGCAATTGTCGCGCATACAGACCCGTTACCTATATCTGTTAGATGAGCCAGAAAAACAGACGATAGGTAATGGTTGGATAAATGGTTAATAGCGTAAAACCATGTCTCGTTTGAATGACCCATCTGGCTTGCCATATATAGGGCAAGTATTATGAAAGTGCTCACTATTAACGTTATGGCAGCACTGTCCTTTACTCCCCATGAGTGAATGTAATATTGAACTTTCTGTATCATATTTAAAGTCTTTGTATTGGTCGTTGGTCGGTACTATTGAAACAAATCCATGTCTTCTTTGTAAATATCACTACGCATGTTAAAAGCACCCATGATGCTATGAAAGACATGGTGTTGTGAGTGGCTGGTTCGTTTTTTTAATTTATCAACTGAGATATTTTGAGCTTCGATATATTCATCAGACATCCATAATAGGAAAGGAATTTTTTTCTGTACGTCTGGCGCCACGCTATAAGGCGTTCCATGAAGATATAAGTTGTACTCACCCAAAGATTCGCCATGATCTGATACGTACATCATCATGGTTGAAGCGTTTGTCTGGTCTTTAAGTATGTTAATGGTTCTATTTAAAAAGTGGTCTGTATAGAGAATGCTATTATCGTAGGCATTAATTAGCGCTTGTTGAGAACATTTTTGTAGGTCAACCGTGTCACACTCGGGCAAAAAATGTCTGAATTCTGCTGGGTAGAGAGAATTATAAGCTGGCCCATGGCTACCTTTTTGATGAAGTATAACTAGAATGTTACGCTTGTCAGACGACTCAATACGCTCAACTAAGTTATGAAGCAGCGCTTCGTCAAAAGGGC
>JBLHID010000136.1:0-7596 GCA_047615545.1 Polaribacter sp. | reverse complement strand
AGCCTGGGTTGAGGTCACTCGCATCAACGAATATAACCCAGAAGAATCTTTGATGCGTATGGCGCAGAAGTGGTTGAAGTTAAGTACCGGATACTAGTCTTCTTAAGAGTGCCTGTCCTTCCTAATGACTTCTTCATACTCTGCTAGGTTTCGTTTTTCGTGACACTTCGCGAAAAGACGAATTTGTACTTTGTTCAAATCAGTGGTGTGCTCGAGACATTGAAACACCAGGTAGCGCTTATCAGATCGATATCCTCTGGCACGCAGAGCAGCAAGCGCGAAACCGTGTGCAGCACTGTACGCTAGATCAAACCAGCTGGCGTAAGATAACGATGAATTCTCTGCGTCGTGTAGCCGCTCGAATAAGGCCTCGTGTTTCTCGCTCGTCAGCGGGCTCCTGTTTGAGCTGTTGGATTTTAAATAGGTTGTCCAATGTCATTGATCTCTCCTTTTATCATTAATTTAGGTTGTTCCAGTACCCGCATTAGGAAGCTTCGTTTTTCGTCAACTCGAGTCCGGAATTCCTCGGTCGATAAAATAGTATGATTAATGTCTCTTTGCAGAGACTCTTCCGCTGGCATCAGCAGCTCAATGATATCCGAATAGGGCAGGTCTTTTCCAACCAGCATCAAATCTATATCACTGGTCGACGTATCTTCTCCTTTAGCGATTGATCCGTACACAAAGGCGAGTGCGATTTTTTGTTCGATAAGTGAAAGTGCGTTTGCAAGCACATCTACTATGCCAAAGGTTTTCCGGACAATACTGGTCAATTCTCTAAATATCGGACATTTGTTATTCGCCTGATAATGTTGTTGATTGCCTACACGGGTGACAGTTAATAGCCCAGCAGAACTGAGCTTTGCTAGTTCGCGCGTGATTGTTCCACGGCCCATATCGGCCAGACGCACGATTTCGTTGGTGTAGAAGCTTTTGTCTGGCTTGCGAAATAGCAAGGTCAAAACACGTTGCTGTGTTTTGGTGAAAAGTGCATTCCCGATGGTGTTAAGCGGCATGCTTCCGATAGATACCCTAAATGGGTACTATAGGCCCCAATACGGGCGCTGTCTAGTGTAATGGCTAGCGAAAGTGGGGTGTCTAAGTTATTTTTAACCATTCCATTACTGACAACTGCCCATGACTTGGGGTTCTGGCGGCTTGCTAGGCCTTACCTGATAAAGAGCCTCCACCTTCAATCTTCTGCCGTTTTACCTCGGCGCACTCCCTGTCCTTTATTGTGTTATTAAGTTATGTGTCCTAGAATTTACCAAAGGGCACCTCTAAAAGTGCACAATTTCTCCTGCTTTACGTTGACCCTATTTTGAAAGAAGTTTTTGATTCCAATTTAGTCACATATCCAAGGATATACTTCGCGAAATATCTAAATAAATCGAAGGTGCGTAAACGGCAGCTACAGGTAGATTCTAGAGCATCATCAAAAGGTCGCAAGTGAAAGATTGGGCAACATTCTATCTGTAAATTTAGCTGGCCCTGGATCGCTTTCTCTCTGTTTAAGACAACATAGCGCTTGTCAGTAACTCTTTTATAGATATTGGAAATTCACTTCTAGCAATTGCCATCGAAATTTAATTAGCTTGTCAGTGCGCCCCTGAGCCATGTGATGTACTTCATCACCAAATGTGATTTACCATGATTCTTTCTAGCGTAAGCATGCAAGTTGTCAGGCGGCGAGACTGAAAAGTCTCCAACTTGAACAAGCTTGCCTTCATCAATTGCTCTATTAACAAGAAATCGCCAGCCAAGCACTAAACCACTCCCTGATATCGCCGCGTCGATAGCACTGTTGTGAGCATTGAAAGCCAGACTAGCCTTATTTTCCGTCAAATTAGCACCAAATCTCTCAAAAAAACCTGGCCATGACATCCAACCAGCTCCAGTTTGTTGTGTGTGTATCAAAGGCGCTTTTTGCAGGTCCTGGATGCGACATTCTTCCGGTAAAGTGCCTCTGAAACGTGGGCTACAAACAACAATAATTTCGTCTGGCCAGATTGATATGGGCGTAAATACTCTTTTATCCGCCGCTCCATACTGAAAACCGATGTCAAAGGTTTCTAAAACGTCTTCCATTGGTTGGCTGGACGTTAATAGCTTGATGTTTACTTGTGGAAACAGAGCCTGAAATTTGGGCATTAGAGGCACAATCAAATAGGAGGCAAGGCACATCTCAGAGAAAATAACCAGCTGATCGGATTCTGTACCACTGGCTCTCATGATTTGTGCTGCATCGCCAATTGTATTTATTGCAGGATTTACGGTACGTGCAAAACGCTCTCCGTCGTGAGTCAGACCAACATCGTGGGAACGGCGTTCGAACAATGTAACACCAAGATCTTGCTCCAGTTTAATAATCTGGCGACTAATAGCAGCCTGGGTAAGATTCAACTCATACGCTACTTTGGTAAAGCTGCCGAGTCGACATGCAGATTCAAAAGCAGCCAAAGATGTTAGTGGTGGTAGTCTTCTTCGTAAATTAGTCATAACATTATGGTATGTCACTATTCAAAATTATTGTTTGATTTTCATACAATATACTACATATACTCGGCCTAAATAACAAACACTTGAACTTGAGGAAGTCCGCAGTGGATAACAAAAAAGAATGCCAAACCGATCGTGAAAAAGCGCTTCGAATCGATATGGCAGCAGGATTCCGGTGGCTCGATAAGCTCGGGATGTCAGACCTTACTGCGGGTTCGATAGTCGCTCGATGTCCTGGAGCAAGCAACGAGCTGTTTACCCATCCCCACGATTACCATTTTGATGAAATTTGTGCAGGCGACATCATTAAGACCGATTTTTCGGCGAACGTTATTGATGGTGGCAATTGCCTGGTTAATTTTGCGGCAGTCAATCCCGCCGCCCATGTATTTCAAGCACGTCCGGATGTGAACGTTGTTATTCACGCACATGCACGAGCGATTATGGCAGCGTCGGGGCTGGAAGGCGGTGTACAGTTAATTTCGGAACCCGCATTCGCTTTCTATAAAGGCTTAAATTATCTAGAACCCGATTTTCATTTTGATGACGACTATTGCTTGGCATTAGCCAGCGCACTTGGTGATGGAAAAGCGTTGATCTATCGCAATCACTCATTCGCTACCGTAGGGAAAACTGTGGCCGAAGCGATGTTAAATGCTTATTTGCTCGACCAAGCCTGCGAAATTCAGTTGCGCATGCAAGCAAGTGGCGAAAAAATAATTCACCCCAATGATGCGCAGTTGCAACACCACTACAATGCATTTTACGGTAACCCCAAATATATTTACGATGGATCACTAGAGTGGCCCGGCATGCTGCGTCGACTAGATCGAGACGATCCTTCTTACAAAACCTAAAGATTAGATCGGAGCAACCCAATGCTATTAACGGAAAAACAGCTCAAAGAATATGACGAGAACGGTTTTCTTTTCTTTCCTAAATTATTTTCGTCCGAAGAAATGGACAACCTTAGAGCAGCACTTCCTACTGTGCTTGGGGCCGATCGCCCGGAGATTGACCGTGAAAATGTATCTGGTGATCTACGTTGTGCTTTTGCCTGTCATACTTACGATGATACATTTAGGCGTCTTTCACGTCATCCTAAGATTGTTGAACCTATACGACAACTGCTTGGTGGTGATATATATATGCATCAATTCTCAATTCAGCCAAAAGTTGCTTTTAATGGTGAGGTATGGGCATGGCATCAAGACTATGCCGCCTGGTCGAAAATTGATGGAATGCCAGATACACGTGCCGTGAACACTGGCTTATTTGTAGAAGAAGTAACTCAGTTTAATGGCCCACTATATTTTATACCCGGCAGTCACCGTCATGGTTTGGTGAAATGTACTAAATCGCCTGAAAATAGATTTCCAGCTATCAGTGTGGATCGTGACGTTGTAATTGATTTGGTTGCTGAAGGGGGATTATATTCGCCACAAGGAGCAGCAGGATCTTTTTGGATATTTCATCCAAATCTTGTGCATGCGTCCAGTAGTAATTTATCTCCGTTCAACAGGACAATTATTACCCAATGTTATGCTCATGTGGACAATGCCATCCAAACTCCCACTCGTCCTGAATGGGTTGCACATACGGACTTTACGCCGATTATACCACTCGACGACAGTTGCCTAACAAACGACTAATCATGAGCTCATAATACTGAGTTAAAAATTATATAGGACAGGCACTCTTCAGCAATCGCTCCCAAAAAGCCCGTAGTTTGAAAAGCTTTACGCCTCACAATTCACTAAAAAGTGACGAACCCTGAAAGAGGCAGCCTGACTCACAATAAGCAGCCAATAATAAGAACGCTTCGAGGGTTGGCTAGCAACCGTACCTGGAAACGGTTTTTTTGCTCAAGTTCCATTTTAATCGTAAATTGTTATCTAGTCTCTGAGACCGTCAGTTTCCTCCAGTTGTAGGTTAGGTGATCTTTAAAGTGCCTGTTCTTTGTTGTGCTTTCTATTGTGTGATAGTGATCAATCTTTCTTATTGTCACTATTGTTCGTCAGCATAAGGCTCTATCGATTCCACACTCATGGAGTAGGCTGACTGCACTTCCAATCCATTCGCAATACCTGCTTCATTGAGCAGACTGTTTGATCGACTGATGTGTATTGTACCGATAATCCAGACAGGGTGATAAATGTTGTTTAGTTCAGTTTCTACTTTCAATTTGGCATAGATGATTTGATTAGCGGGCGGTGGTGGGGTGTGAGTGCAGGCTCCAAAATAGGGCACTAGCAAAAACTCTTTAAGCAATGTGTTTTCAAACTCTAATGGTAATACGAAACCTGGAATTTTGACTCGTTTACCATCTAATTCATCGTTTACCGGTGCGGCATCGAACATTGCCTGAACGTTTTCCTCTATGCGTTGCAACTCATCATTGGAAAGTGCATTGTATTGCTGATCTGTCATATCTTCAAAAATTTTGCTGGGATTCCAGTTGAGCGGTGTCAATTTCTCCCATTGTATTTCCCCCAAATCAGTTTCATTAGAAACAACCGCAATCGCGCCATTCAAATTCAGACACAATAGTAAGAGAATAATCCGTTGATACTTCAACGGGCAATTTATGTTTGTCATCATTTTTTCCTGTTTTATAGCCTGGTAGACATACCGTCAGCTACGGAGTTTCTATACGCTCGATAAGCAGGTATTAGACCGACGGCAAAACCTGTGAACAGTAAAATCGAGAGCATAAAAAACTCTCTTTCATTTGGTAGGCTGATCGGTATGAATAAGCCATAATTCGCTTCGATGACTGGCTGACCTAATCTAATAGCAGAATATAATATGGCTATTCCTAGCAGTATGCCTGCCATAGTTAATAGTAGGGTCTCGGTAATAAGTAAGCCCATAATATGCCAGTGGCTAGCCCCGACGGATCTTAAAATTGCCACTTCACGCCGACGTTCATTTAGCCCCGCGAGAGAAACTGCTAGCATCCCTGTGAGCGATGCGATAACAACGAATATCGAAATAATCAATAACGCTTTTTCCGCCACTGACATTAAGCTCCATAGTTCGTGCAGAGCAATACCAGGGAAAATAGCCAGTAGTGGTTCGGCAGTGTATTCGTTAATATAGCGCTGAAGTTTGAATGACGTTATTTTACTTTCAAGCCCTATCAGAAATGCAGTGATAGACTCGGGTTGTAGGTTGGTCTCCGACAGGGTTTTGCCCGCCTTTCTTTTTTTGATCACCCCTTGCCAGTTGATATGCATGGCTTCTATACCAGCAAGACTAACATGGACGGTCCTGTCCACGGGTGTTCCGGTGCGCTCTAAGATACCGCTGATGACAAATGGTTTGTCCTTGTGTTCGGTAAAACTGGTGCTAACCGTACCGTGTGAAATAATCACTTCATCGCCGACTGAATACCGCAGTGACCGTGCTACTTCTGAACCGATAACCGCATCAAATATATCGTTGAAGGGCTTGCCAGAAGTCATTTGAAGATTACGTTTTTGGCCATATTGATAAAACGAGAAATAATCTCTGCTAGTCCCCATAACACGAAACCCTCGATGTGAGTCACCGAGCGATATCGGAATAGTCCATTTGACCCCTTTCTTTTGAGCGATAGCTTGGTAACTATCCCAGCTAATATTGTTGGTGGCACTGCCTATTCTAAATACGGAGTAGAGCAATAGCTGAATTGACCCGCTACGCGCACCGACAATGAGGTCTGTTCCCGAAATAGTATTTGCAAAGCTACCTTGTGCGTTGACTCGAATTTTTTCGACGCCTAGCAATAGAACAACACTCACTGCAATAGAAGCAATGGTTAATATCGCGGTAGAGCGGCGACTACTTAAACTTTTCCATGCGAGTAACCGGAGGTTCATGAGTCTGTCGTGCCTTGGGTACTTATTGTTGACATTTCAATGACTCGATCAAACAGATGTTTGTGGGTCGGGTCGTGGCTGACATATAACAATGTAGAGCCACTAGTCTTGACCTCATCAAATAATAAATCCATAAATGCCTGTCGTGAATCATAATCGAGAGATGATGTAGGCTCGTCCGCAATAATCAGTTGAGGTTGACCAATAAGAGCCCTTGCGGCGGCAACGCGTTGCTGTTGACCCACGCTCAACTCACTGGTGTTGCGGTTAAAACCAAACTTTGCTTTTGAATACAAACGGTCGAGTAAATAAATAGCTTCGTTAACGACAGAACCGGAACGCTCTATCGCATTCTGACATCGGACATCTGAAAACCGGCAAGGTAGCGTGACGTTTTCCAAAATAGATAAGTAGGGAATCAGGTTGAACTGCTGGAAGATAAAACCAATATGATCTGCTCGAACTCTGTCACGCTGTATTTCTTTAATTTGCCGAAAGTCTTTCCCGACTATCTCTACCCGACCCTTTTGAGGTGTGACAATGCCACCGATAATATTCAGCAAGGTGGACTTGCCTGATCCAGAGGCCCCTTGGATGAATACATGCTCATGTCTATCGATGCTAAGATTGCCAGACTTAATGCTGGGGTTTGCTTTGGCATGCCAGCAAAACTCGACGTCCTCTAGACAAATCAAGGGTGCCTTTAATGCTGATTGATGCATTAGTTGTTCAGGTTAATGAGCGCGTTATTAGGCGTTAATTCTTGCTTGATTTGACCGCCCGAATAAATGACCTGAGCGTCGATCTCATCGATGCCTAGAAATTGTGCCAATAATGGGACATCGATTGCGGTTAAATTATCGACTCGCTCGCATTGTAATTCGAATTCCACTAGAAACTCGGCATGTTCAGCCTTCATGGTGTCATTTTCATGTCCTGAATGATCATCATGTTTAGTCTCCACGATGTCATCTTGATGTTCTGAATGATCATCATGTGCAGTCTCCACGATGTCAGTTCCATGTTCTGAATGATCATCATGTTTAGTCTCCGCGATGTCATTTCCATGTTCTGAATGATCATCATGTTTAGTCTCCGCGACGTCACTTCCATGTTCTGAATGATCATCATGTTTAGTCTCCGCGATGTCATTTCCATGTTCTGAATGATCATCATGCTCTGAGACCCAACTTGCAGAAGACCCTAGCACCAGACAATCCGGTTCTCCCTGTAA
>JBLHID010000135.1:0-7647 GCA_047615545.1 Polaribacter sp. | reverse complement strand
AAAAGACATGCCTTATGATTTGTCGTTGGCGCTCGGTAGCGGTTCTTTTTCACCGCTTGAGATTGTGCGAGGTTATGCCGTATTTTCGAATGGTGGGTACTTGGTAGATCCTCATTTGATTAGTCGAATTGAATTGGGCTCAGGTGAAATAGTATTCGAAAATACCCCCAAAATTGCTTGTGACGATTGCGTCATCGAAACGCCGATGGAGGATGAGGTGGTGGTTCTTGAGAGTGATCCAGTCGCTGGTTTGGAAGTAGAGACATTTGCCATCGAAGACGAAGCTGAATTAATTGTAAAGCCCGCTATTCAATACGCGCCTCGGGTTATTACCGCGCAAAATGCGTTTATTATGCGCTCTATTATGCGAGAAGTGGTGCAAAGAGGGACGGCTGTTCGCGCTAAGGCATTGGGCAGAAACGATATAGGTGGAAAAACAGGTACTACAAACGATCAGGTCGATGCTTGGTTTAGTGGCTTTAATGACCAAGTCGCTACAACAGCTTGGGTTGGGTTTGATGATCAGCAAACATTGGGCGCACGTGAGACTGGTGGTCGGGCTGCCTTACCGATTTGGATAGCATATATGCGTTCGGCTTTAAGTGGAATGCCTGAAAATCTTGAACAACAACCCGACGATATGGTAACTGTTAAAATTGATTCGGAAACTGGAAAGCGAGCAGGTCGAGATACAGGTAGTAGCCGATTCGAAATTTTCAGGGCTGCCAATGCCCCGAAAGAACTGGTTATTTCGGGGGCAGGGGGAGATTCACCCAGTCAGTCGTCGGTATCAGTACCAGAAAACGAGGATGCAATAGTCGACGAGATCTTTTGATTTCATCGAGCATTAAGGCTTATTGGCGGACTTCATAGCCATATTCATGTACGGCGTCCACCACTACTTTTAGATGGTCTGGATTGACTGAAGGGTGTATGCCATGACCTAGGTTAAATACATGACCTGGGCCAGACCCAAAGTCAGTTATTATTTTTTTGACTGCGCCGCGTATTGTGTCTGGCGCCGCATAAAGAGTGCAAGGATCGAGGTTGCCCTGTAATGCGACTTTATGCCCAACCCGTTGTTTCGCTTCGTTTATATTGATCGTCCAATCCAAACCAATGGCGTCACAGCCCGTGTCAGCCGTTGCCTCTATCCATTGTGCGCCGCCTTTCGTGAAGAGGGTGACCGGAATTTTTTGTCCGTCGTGATCGCGCTTTAACTGAGACACAATTTGCTGCATGTAGTTAAGCGAGAATTCGATATAAGCCTCGGGTGATAGCACGCCGCCCCAAGTGTCAAATATCATGACGGCCTGTGCACCGGCTTCAATTTGTGCATTCAAATACGAGACTACCGACTGTGCCAATTTATCAAGTAGGCGATGCATGGCTGCAGGGTTTTCATACAACATACCTTTGACATAGCGATAGTCTTTCGAGCTGCCGCCTTCGACGGTGTAGGTGGCAAGTGTCCAAGGACTGCCACTAAAGCCAATCAGAGGTACCCTACCGTTTAGTTCTTGTCGGATCAAAGTGACAGCATCTGTGACATAACGCAGGCTTTCTGATGGGTCGGGAACGCCCAATTGGTCAACATCTCGCTCGCAGCGAACCGGACGTTCAAATTTTGGCCCTTCACCTTCGATAAAATAAAGGCCCAGCCCCATTGCGTCGGGAATGGTTAGGATGTCGGAGAATAGTATTGCAGCATCCAAATCGAAACGACGTAGAGGTTGTAATGTCACCTCACAGGCGAGTTCTTTATTTTTACATAGGTCGAGAAAGCTGCCGGCCTGTTTTCGTATCTCTCGATATTCCGGTAGGTATCGACCAGCTTGGCGCATGATCCAAACGGGAGTGGTATCAGTCGGTTGGCGCAGTAGCGCCTTGATCATGCGATCATTTTGTAGCGGAGCAAATTTCAAGTCGAGTTGTCCTAGCGAGTGTTGCTTATCGAGTAATGCCTAGAGCTCAAGGTAATCGAGCATGCCTTCGGCTGCTTTGCGACCTTCGTAAATAGCGGTTACGACGAGGTCTGACCCTCGAACCATATCGCCGCCAGCGAAAATTTTTGGATTTGAAGTTTGAAAGTGATGAGTTCCAGATTGAGGAGGTAATTCGGGTGCTATGACTTTCCCTGCGTCATCGGTGTCAATTTTCGATGAAGTGAACCAATCGGCCGGGCTCGGTCGAAAACCAAAGGCTATAACGACAACGTCAGCTTCAAAACTTTGTTCTGATCCCTCAATTACTTGTGCGACGCGGCGGCCATTTTCGTCGGCATCACCGAGCTCAGTGGAGACGAATTTGACGCCTTCGGCACCGTCTCCACCAAAAATTTCTATCGGTTGGCGGTTAAACAAGAACTTAACACCTTCTTCTTTAGCGTTGGCGACTTCTTTCATCGACCCCGGCATATTGGCTTCATCGCGGCGATAAAAACACGTGACACTTTTAGCGCCTTGGCGTATTGCGGTTCTGTTGCAATCCATCGACGTATCGCCACCACCAAGCACAATGACATTTTTGTCTTTGAAGTTGATAAAATCGGGCTTGTTATTGGTATCGAAATCAATTTCGTTATGAATGTTTGATATCAGGTAGGGAAGTGCTTCGTGGACGCCTAGCTTATCTTCTCCAGGAAACCCACCTTTCATCGAAGTGTAAGTACCCATACCGAGAAAAACGGCGTCATACTCTTCAAGTAGCGTTTCGAATTCGATGTCTTTGCCAATTTCGCAGTTCAGGTTGAACTCTATGCCCATGTCCTCAAACATGCTTCGACGGCGCGTGATCACGTCTTTCTCAAGTTTGAAAGGGGGGATGCCGAAGGTGAGCAATCCACCGATTTCCGGGTTCATATCATATATAACTGCCTTGACACCATTACGAGTTAATACATCGGCGCAGCTAATACCCGCTGGGCCTGCTCCTACGATGGCCACTTTTTTCCCGGTAGCAACAACATCCGATAAATCGGGCGACCAGCCTTGAGCGATGGCGGTATCTGTAATATATTTTTCAACTGAGCCTATAGTGACAGCACCGAATCCGGTATTCAGTGTGCAAGCGCCTTCACAGAGTCGATCCTGCGGGCAAACGCGACCACAGACTTCGGGCAGGCTATTGGTTTTGTGGGACATTTCAACGGCTTCAATTATATTGCCGTCGGCAACTAATTTTAACCAGTTGGGGATATAGTTATGAACGGGGCATTTCCATTCACAATAAGGGTTGCCGCAATCCAGGCAACGCTCTGATTGATCCGCTGCCTGTTGTTGACCGAAATCGGTATAGATTTCGCCAAACTCGACTATTCGACTAGAGACTGTTTTTTTAGCTGGATCGGCACGTTGCTCATCCAGAAACTTGAATACGTTAGACATTAGAACTAACTCTATTTTGTTAAGGTGTCTCTAAAAGAGCATTTTTAGAGATGCCCTTAAGCCAGCCTGGACTTTATCAACTGACTAACTTGTCCAACGTCGGCTCGACCTTGTAGTTGAGGTTTAAGAATGCCCATTACCTTGCCCATTTCCTTTATTGAGGTAGCGCCAGTGCTGCTAATCGCTTGTTCGATTAACTCGGCTATTTTCTCTTCAGAAAGAGCCTCAGGCAGGAATTCCTTGATAATAACAAGTTCGGCTTCTTCTATCGCAATTAAATCATTGCGACTAGCCGCAGCGAACTGGCTAATTGATTCGCGCCGCTGTTTTAACATTTTGTCGAGAATTCCAACGATGCGAACATCGTCGGGTTCAATTCTTTCGTCGACTTCAATTTGCTTGATTGCGGCAAGCATGGTGCGAATCACTAACAGTCTGGATTTGTCGCCGTTTTTCATTGACGATTTCATATCAGACTGAAGTTGTGCTTTTAGATTTGCTTCTGACATATTCGACAGAAACCTTAGTACATACGACGACGAGTACCGAAATCCTTGGAAATACGCTTGGCGTTGCGCTTTACTGCAGCAGCAGATTTACGCTTGCGTACAGACGTTGGTTTTTCGTAGTGCTGACGACGACGTGTTTCGGTTAGGACACCGGCTTTTTCGCAAGATCTTTTGAAGCGACGAAGTGCAAAATCAAACGGCTCGTTGTCCTTTAACTTAACTGATGGCATATTAGAAAATATCCGGGTATGTTGAATTTCTGGCGCACTAAAATATCACGCGCCGCTTTTGAGCCGGACAATTATAAGGAGGCGATATTAAATATCAATTGCGAATTACAAATAAGTTAGTGTTTATGGTGAAAATATGAAGGTTTTAGGTCTAGAAAGCTCTTGTGACGAGACAGGGATCGCAATATACGATACTGAGACAGGTAAAATATGGCAGAGATTGTATTCTCAGATCGAAAAACATCGTGAATTTGGCGGAGTCGTCCCTGAGTTAGCGTCGCGCGATCATGTCGTCAAAGCGGCACCAATGGTCAATGATATTCTGTCGGAATTTGGTTCTTTGGATGATATCGATGCTATCGCTTACACACGAGGTCCTGGATTGATTGGGGCTTTAATGGTGGGTGCAAGTATCGCGCGTGGTTTGGCCTGGGGGCTGGATAAGCCAGTGCTCGGCGTTCATCATATGGAGGGGCATTTGTTGGCGCCGATGCTCTCGAATGATAAACCTGAGTTTCCGTTTGTAGGGTTGCTGGTATCTGGTGGGCATACCATGTTAGTCGATGTGCGGGCTATTGGGGATTACCGGATTTTGGGTGAGTCTCTCGATGATGCTGTTGGCGAGGCGTTTGATAAGACAGCGAAATTGCTGGGCCTGCCTTATCCAGGTGGACCTGAGTTGGCGGCTTTGGCGGATCAGGTTAGTGAGTCGCGGTTTGTATTCCCACGTCCGATGATCAATCGACCGGGGCTTGAGTTTAGTTTTAGCGGATTGAAGACGGCTGCACTCAATATTATTTATCAACACCAGCCTTTAGACGATGCTTTGCGAGCCGAGATTTGTTTTGCGTTTCAACATGCCGTTGTTGATACCCTGCGAATTAAGTGTGATAGGGCGCTAACAGAAACTGGGTATTCTCGTTTGGTAGTAGCGGGTGGGGTGGGTGCAAACAGGCGCTTACGTGAAATTTTAACTACGCTAACCGCTGGTCGGTCGGGTAAGACTTATTTTCCTGCACCAGAGTATTGCACGGATAACGGCGTGATGATTGCCTATGCGGGTGCTTTGAGGTTAAAGGCTGGCTTGCAGGATGATGATGTTTCGGACGTGTTGGCGCGTTGGTCGCTTGAGGATTTGGATAAAATCCCAGCATGATTCTTCTGTTACGCCTCGGTGCCGCCCAGCAAGCGCTGGATGTTGCTGCGGTGACGCCAGATAAGGATGGATGATATCACGCAGAATACTAAAGTGACTGAGGTTGTAGAGCCTGTCCAATACACGAGTAAGGGCAGGGCGCTAAACGCTACGATGGCAGCAAGTGATGATATCTTGAAAACTTTGGCGAATAATAACCAAATTGCAATGATAGCTAGGCCTATCATCCAGTTAAATCCAACTGCGACAGCAATAGATGTCGCGACACCTTTGCCCCCTTTGAAGCGAAAGAATAGCGGGTAACAATGCCCCAAAAATGCACACAAGCCAGTCAGTGCGACGACCAGTTCACTACTCGTTAGCCACTGTGCGACAAGTACCGGAATTAACCCTTTTAAAGAGTCGCCGGTGAGCGTCAAAATTGCCGCTTTTTTGCCCGCTATGCGCAGTACATTTGTGGCGCCTGGGTTGTTTGATCCGTCACTTCTGGGATCGGTAAACCCCATTATTTTGCTTAAAATAATAGCAGAGGATAGCGACCCTAGAATATAGGCGCCGATAAGCAGGCTGATTGTTTCGAGTAATGCGGTAGTCACGTAATCTAACTATTGTTTTTATCTGGGAGTGACCACACCTTAGCAGAATCTATTGAGTTTGGCAGTATGCGATTTGAAGGCAAGAGTTTGAATGAAAGAGCCGGTGTGAAGAAAACGTTGTCGGTCAATCAGCTTGGTAACCGGTCAGGTCAAGGTGAGCCGATTATCTTGCTGCATGGCTGGGGCATGAGTGCGTCTGTTTTCGACCCACTAATAGATTTGTTGTCGCTGTCTCATCAGCGTGACGTGGTTACTGTCGACTTGCCTGGCTACGGACAGAATCAGTGGGATGGATCGCTGAGTTTTGAGGACCAGGCTGCTTTGATTAGCGAGCAAGTGCCTGAAGGTATCCTACTAGGCTGGTCAATGGGCGGTTTGTATGCCACAGAAATGGTAAGGCAAAATCCGGCTCGGTTTGAGCGTTTGATTTTGATGTGTAGTAGCCCGTGTTTTGTGCGCCGAGATAATTGGCCTTTCGCGGTCGATGAGTCTGTATTCGACGCTTTTGCAGAGTCCTTACAGAAGGGTTGGCGGGGCACAATAAAACATTTTTTGTCATTGCAAATGATGGGTAACCCTAATGCTCGTCAGTTGGTGAGAGATTTAATGATTAAACTTGAGCAAACAGGTGAGCCAGATGTGGCAGCTTTACGTTTTGGGCTCGACTTATTGAAGACTACAGATACTCGTTCAGTCCTATCCCAGTTGGAGATACCAATCGACGTGATTTTTGGAGGGCTTGATGCGTTGGTTCCTGTGAAAGTTGCGAAAGAAATTAGTGAAGTTAACTCTAGGATTCAGGTAGAATTGATTTCCGATGCTGCACACGCACCTTTTTTATCGCATACAGCACAAATTGCCTCGATGATCATTACAAGATAATAAATCGAATGATGTTTAAATTTCTCACTCCTCTCATACTTAATTAAGGTTTCACTCTTGGATTTGCTGAATTTGCCTCGGCTGGATAAGGCTGCGGTTAAAAAATCATTTAATCGCGCGGCTAAAACTTATAATCAGGCTGGTGTCTTGCAGGACGAGGTCTTGTCTAGGCTGCTAGCTCGATTACAGTATGTTCGCCTAGAGCCAGCGTCTATTATTGATATCGGTTGTGGTACGGGTCGAGGCGTAGCTGGCTTACAGAAGATCTATTCTGGCGCGAAAGTGGTCGGTCTTGATATGGCTTATTCGATGCTGCAAGAGACTAAAGCACAATTCAAATTCTTCAGTAAGAAGCGAATGGTCACTGCCGATATGGAGCGTTTGCCGATAGCGAGTGATTGCTTCGATCTAATGTTTTCCTGTCTAGCTGTGCAGTGGGCAAATGATCTTAATGTCGTGTTTAGTGAAGTGGCCCGCATTGGCAACCGTGGCGGCTTGTTTATGTTCGCCACTTTCGGGCCATCGACACTGGTTGAGCTTCGGGATAGCTGGTTTGAAGTTGATCAGCGTCCGCATGTGCATCAATTCATTGATATGCATGATATTGGCGATGCTTTGATGAAGGCGGGGTTTTCTCAGCCGGTGGTCGATGCCGAGGTTATCAAGCTCGAATACAGTGATTTCCGTCAGGTGTTAAGTGATTTGAAAAACATCGGCGCCAGTAATGCTGATAAGAATCGAAATAAAGGTTTGATGACCCCGGGTCGACTGAAGAAGCTAGAAGCGGCTTATCGCGAAAAAGGTTTTCAGAACGGCAAATTCATTGCCAGCTATGAGGTTATCTATGGTCATGCATGGATCAACGGGTGACTCTAAAAATGCACTTTT
>JBLHID010000134.1:0-7701 GCA_047615545.1 Polaribacter sp. | reverse complement strand
ACATGGAGTATTAAGTCAGCCTCACGTGTTTCAATTAAAGTGGCTCTAAATGCTGCGACCAAGTCGTGAGGGAGATGACGAATAAAGCCAACTGTGTCGGCTAGAATAACTGATGACTGGTCATCTAAGTCAAGTTTTCGTAACGTAGGATCTAAGGTCGCAAATAATTTATCTGCCACATACGCAGTCGATTTTGTTAAACAATTAAATAATGTCGACTTGCCCGCATTGGTGTAACCGACCAGAGAAACCGTTGGAATATCGGCTTTTTTTCGCGCCTGTCGACTTTGGTCACGCTGACGAGCTACTTTATCGAGCCGACTGTTCAGGTATTTAATACGTTGATTGAGTAGGCGCCGATCCGTTTCAAGCTGAGTTTCACCTGGCCCTCTCAACCCGATTCCACCTTTTTGCCTTTCTAAGTGGGTCCAGCCTCTCACCAAACGAGTAGAAAGATGCTTTAATTGCGCTAACTCGACTTGCAACTTACCTTCAAATGACTGGGCACGTTGAGCAAATATATCAAGTATTAGACCTGTTCGATCCAGCACACGACATTGCAGATGGGCTTCCAGATTTCTTTCTTGCGAGGGACTTAACGCATGATTAAATAGAACAACTTCAATTTCCTGCGCTGCGACTTGCCCTGCGATTTCTTCAAGCTTACCTTTACCAATGAATGTTTTAGCGGAAGGTTGTTGTCGACTACCAACGATGACGTCAATATCGACTACATCAGCAGAACGGACTAGTTCTATGAACTCAGCTAAATCATCTTGATCCGACCGAGAATTAAAATTGATATGGACTAGAAGCGCGCGCTCACCACTACGTGGTCTTTCAAATTCAAACAACGCGTGCTCCAATCATCGATTGCCTGACGAGCCCCTTATTGATTACCGCTTTCCTCATCATCGTGGGGTGTGGCGACTTGAACGTTTCGAGCAGGCACAATAGTCGAAATTGCATGTTTATAAACCATTTGACTCACGTTATTTTTTAATAACACTACGAACTGATCGAATGACTCGATTTGCCCTTGCAACTTAATACCGTTAACGAGGAAGATCGAAACTGGGACTTGCTCTTTTCGGAGCGCGTTTAAGTAAGGTTCCTGCAACATTTGTCCTTTTGACATGATAATTCTCCACTGTATAGAATATTTTATTAGATAGCTTTAATTTGGAGCTCTTTGGTCTTTTTTCAATACCTGAACAGAACAAATACTGAAGCATGACCAATCTAATGCGCGTGAACACGAGTCACCACAAATATTTTTCCCTCACAAAAACAATGCGCTTAATCGAGAGAATATAGCATCTTTTGTTTTCTTTTGGCGCAAATTCAAACAATCATAGCTATTTTTTTGCGGTTGTTTACGTAACCAGGTCATTTGCCTTTTAGCAAGCTGGCGCGTTGCTACTATTGATTTGAACATCATTTCATCTTGGTTAAACTCACCTGCTAGAAATTGCCATACTTGGCGATAACCAACACAACGCATCGATGGCAAAGTCAGGTTTAAGTCTGGCCTGCACCTGAGCTGTTCAACTTCTTCAATTAATCCATTCTGCATCATAAGGTGAAACCGCTGTTCAATCCGTTTATGTAGGTGCGGCCTGTCCTGCGCATTCAAAATAAATTTAGTGGCGTTAATGTCATTATCAACGTTTTTCTCCTGCTGCAAACTGGACAAAGTTTGACCACTGATCTCAAACACTTCTAGAGCACGTTGAACTCGCTGTGAATCATTGGGTTTTATTTTTTGTGCACTGACCGAGTCTATGGCTTCTAATCGTTCGTGCATAGCTGGCCACCCAAAGACTTCGGCTTCACTATTTAATCGACTTCGAATCGACTGATCTGCCACTGGCAATTGATTGAGCCCTTGTTCTAGCGCGTGGTAATACATCATCGTGCCACCGACCAAAAGCGGCATATTGCCTCTATTTGTTATTTGTTTGATTAGTTGTTTAGTGTCACTGACAAAATCCCAGGCAGAGTAGTGTTGCGCTGGATCAATGATATCGACCAAGAAATGGGGGGTGGTCAACAAAACTTCAGCACTGGGTTTAGCTGTGCCAATATCCATACCGCGATAGATCAAAGCGGAATCAACGCTAACCAGCTCCACTGGAAATCTTTGCGCTATTTCAATGGCAAGATCCGTCTTACCGGTCGCGGTTGCGCCCATAACGAAGATCGCATTCGTTTTTTTCAGCTCAGCGCCCATGCTCATTATTCTCGTTTATTGACCGCGCTTGAAAAACTTGTCGAGTTGATCGAGGCTAAGTTGCTTCCAGGTAGGTCGCCCATGGTTACATTGCCCACTCCGTTCGGTTTGCTCGATGTCTCGCAACAGCGCGTTCATTTCACTAATAGACAGCAATCGATTCGCACGTACCGAAGCATGACACGCCATGGTGGATAAAATTTCGTTTTCGTATTCCTGAATTCGGTCGGAGCGGCCATATTCGAGCAAATCAGATAGAACATCTCTTATTAATTGGTCCGTATTAGCATTTTTCAATAGAGCTGGAACAGCACGTACCCTCAACTGTTCATGCCCAAGGCGCTCCACACTAAAACCTAGACGTTCGAAAAGAGTTTCATTTTCTTCAACCAAATCGGCTTCAGCCTGGCTAACATTGAGTGAAAATGGCACCAGTAAAGGCTGTTTAATGACACCCTCCTCCACCGCGTTCTGTTTCATTCGCTCATAAACAATCCGTTCATGCGCCGCATGCATATCGACAACAACAAGACCTTCTACATTTTCAGACAGAATATAAATACCTTTAAGCTGGGCGATGGCGAAGCCAAGCGGTGGTACTTGCTGTTCTTGCCGCTCTTCGCCGTGCCTAGGCGACATTTGATCGGGTTCATTAGGTTGCAGTAATGCCGCGTAAGCCTGTGATTGCTCCCCTACTCGCGCAGCCGACGATGGGTAACTCGAAAAACGACTAAATGATATGCCTGTTTGTTCAGTAATACTCGGTAAAGCTGTGGACTGGGATTGTGAGTCAGTCATAGCAAAGGCGGGAGAGTCTATCTGCTGTGCTGGTTGCACGTCAGCCAACGAACGATGCAAGCCGCCGTACAAAAAGTTATGCACCTCACGAGAATTCCTAAACCTGACTTCATGCTTCTGAGGGTGCACATTGACATCAAGTTGGCGTGCATCCATTTCTAAAGACAGCACAAAAGCCGGATGACGACCATGAAACATTACATCGTGGTAAGCCTTCCTCACCGCATGACTGACCAGCTTATCTTTGATGATTCTTTGATTGACAAAGAAATACTGCATGTCGGCCTGACTACGATTAAATGTCGGTAAGGCTACCCACCCAGTGAGTCGTAGATCTTCAATTTCAATATTGATTTCAATCAAGCTATCGGCAAAGTCTTTGCCACAAAGTACTGCTAGGCGCTGGCGTTTCTCTTCTAAATTGTCTGCCGCACGTAACTGATAGATCGTTTTTTGATTATGAATCAACCGGAACGCCACCTGTGGATGACTCAGTGCCAGCGTTTTGAACAATGATTCAATGTGTTTATATTCGGTTTGTTCAGTTCGTAAAAACTTCTTCCGCGCGGGCACGTTATAAAAAAGTTCTCTAACCTCGATGGTTGTGCCCGGGGCCGATGCGTCTGGCACGGGTGTTTCGTCATCCCGGGCATTAAGTTTCCATCCGTGTTTAGGTTCAGCATGCTCTGTACCCGCTTGGCCTTTATTGTCTTGACGAGAGCAAATGCTCAATCGAGAAACCGATGCAATACTCGGTAAGGCTTCGCCTCGAAAGCCAAGCGAGGCTATTTTCTCTAGGTCTTTTAAATCGCGAATTTTGCTGGTGGCATGGCGAGATATGGCCAGTATCAACTCATCCTTGGCAATGCCACAGCCATCATCGACTATGCGAATCAGTCGAGTACCACCTGCTTCGACTTCGACGGCAATAGATTTCGCCCCCGCATCAAGACTGTTCTCGACTAATTCCTTAATAACGGATGATGGTCGCTCGACCACTTCACCGGCGGCAATCTGGTTGACTAAATGCGACGCTAGAGTTTGAATTTGTGGCAAAATGAAAGACACCAAAAAGTGATAATAGACTATAACTATTATCTAATTGAAATTAGTGCAATGCTAGTTCTTTACGATAATTATTGTGACTGCTGTAATAACGATTACAATCAGCACTATTTTATACAAACAAAAAATCCAGATGCCCAATACATCCTTGCTACAACAAATTCAAAATAGCTTTATCGGACAGCAGACACAATATCCTTTAGTCGATGGTAGCATCGGCCCAAGACGTTATTTTGACTCTGCTGCTTCCACCCTAATGATGCGTCCCGCATTTGAAGTGGCTCAGAATTTCTTAGAACACTATTCGAGTACGCACAGCGAATTGCACTTTTCGGCACGTGGGGCCAATCGAGCTTTCGCATGGGCGCACCAGCGAGTACTCGATTTTGTGAGTGCCGACTCCAATATCTACAGTTCCTATTTTGCCGGAAGCGGCGCGACTGCTGGGTTTAATCGAGTTGCCAGAGAGTTAGGCGCACTTCGCCCTGAGAGAGACGTGGTTATCGCATCTGAAATGGAACACCATTCCAACGATTTGCCTCATCGCAAACACGCAACAGAGGTCATCCACCTACCGATAATGGGGGAAGGCGCTAATTGTGGCGGCATCGATATTGACGTGGCACGAGAAACTATCGAAAAGCACGGCAGCCGAATTAACTATTTGGCCATCACAGCAGCAAGTAATGTTACGGGCGTGATGACACCGATTCACGAGTTAGCTCAATTAGCGCACTCAGTCGGCGCTTATATCATTGTTGACGCATCACAAATGATCGCACATGCCCCCATTTCGATGAAGTCTGATGCGCTGCAAGACGCTGATATTGACGTTCTCATTTTTTCAGGTCACAAGATTTACGCACCAGGGTCACCCGGTGCCGTTATCGTTCGAAACAGTTTGCTTAATCAAACGTCACCCTCAGAACTCGGTGGCGGAATGGTCGAAGATGTCTTTCTGCAACACTTTACCCCGTCGGATGTACTACCTGATAGGGAAGAAGCCGGCACACCTAATGTTTCAGGCGCTATAACTCTGGCTTGCTCACTCGACGTTTTGCTTAAAATTGGCATGCAGACAATTCGAGAAAAGGAACAACGCCTAATCGATCTGGCATGGACAAAATTAAGCGCAATTGATGGCGTCAGTTTATACGGGCCAAGCCCTGACCAAATGCCCAGGACAGGCACTATCGCTTTCAATATCAAAGGCTTTGACCATGGCTTAACCGCTGCGGCTTTAAACGACTACCATAATATACAGGTGCGTAACGGTTGTTTCTGTGCTCACCCCTATGTGCGTGAAATGGTGAAGCGAGAACTGTGGGAGATGGACATTGACCCGAATGCACCTAATATTGAAGCTGAGGTAGAAAGAAAGCGAGGTATGGCTCGGGCCAGTCTAGGTATTTATACCAGTGAAGACGATATCCTCGCTTTATGTGATGCCGTAGCGGATTTGGCGTCTCGTCAACAAGAGATTCTCCCTATATATCAACCGCAAGGTAGGAGTGGATATTGCCACCGCGAATTTGTACCCGACCAAAAGACTTTATTCGACCCAGTCAGTGCGTTGGAGCAATCATTGAAGCAACTTTAGATGCAACTCCAAGACTTAAGTAGAAAACACTATCAAGAAATTACCGCCTTAAAACTATTCATTTGGGACATTCCCTTATAAAAAATTAATTTAATCACTTGATTGGAACTGTTTTTTGGGCGTATCCTAGAAAGGATTATGGATTGCACAGATGGATATTTGAATAAATAGAAATGGACCCAACTATAGTTTCAAAAATTAATATAAATAAAAGTATACCCGAGGAGAAATAATGACTGACATTAAAGCACTAGAAAAAGCGGCAAAAAGCGGATCACTAGATCGGCGTGATTTTGTTAAACGAGCTGGTGCGCTAGGTTTAGCGGCACCCTTTGCATCTTCATTCCTATCACAATCTGTGCATGCAGCAACGCCTAAAAAAGGTGGTAAATTCATCTTTGGAACAGGACATGGTTCGACCACAGATTCACTCGACCCTGGTACTCATGAAAATGGCTTCAGCCAAAACTTGGTATATACCTACGCCAATCATTTGTTTGAAATCGACAACAATGGTCAGCTAGTTCCGGAACTAGTAGAAAGCTATGACGGTACAGACGGCGCGACAAAGTGGACATTTAAAATCCGCAAGGATGTTGTATTCCATAGTGGCAAACCACTAACCGCAGATGACGTTATCGCATCTATCAATCATCACCGTGGTGAAGATTCAAAATCAGCTGCCAAGGGTATTGTCGAAGGCATTGTCGACATCAAAAAGACAGGCACACATGAAGTCACTATTACGCTAAAAGCGGGTAATGCTGGTTTCCCTACTATTATGACCGATTACCATTTGGCTATTTTACCTGCGAAAGACGGTAAGATTGACTGGGCATCTGGCATTGGTACTGGTGCTTACATGATTGACAACCTAGAACCAGGTGTTCGTGTTTCATACAAGCGTAACCCGAACTATTTTAAAACGGATCGCGCACATTTTGATGAAGTCGAGATGATTGCACTGATTGACACAACGGCCCGTCAAAATGCCATTATGAATGGTGAAGTACACGCCATTAACCGAGTCGATCCTAAAACTGTTCACTTGCTACAGCGCGTTCCAACACTGAATATTCTTGAAACGACCGGTACCTTGCATTACACCTTTCCGATGCGAGTAGATGCTAAACCATTCGATAACTATGACCTCCGCATGGCAGTTAAACTATCTGTCGATCGTGAGCAACTGGTGAAGAAGATACTACTAGGACACGGTGCATTGGGTAACGATCACCCAATCTCATCTTCTATGGCTTATCACAACAGTGACTTGCCACAACGCGCATACGACCCTGATAAGGCTCGCTTCCATCTCAAGAAAGCAGGTATGGAAGGTATTAAGTTGGATCTTAGTACATCTGACGCGGCCTTTGCTGGTGCAGTAGATGCTGCCTTGTTAATTAAGGATTCCGCCTCGAAATCTGGCTTGAATGTTAACGTTGTACGCGAGCCTAAAGATGGTTACTGGTCAAATGTATGGAACAAGAAAGCTTGGGGTGCCTGTTACTGGGGTGGCCGTCCTACGGAAGATTGGATGTTCAAGTCTGCTTATATCGCCGGCACTAAGTGGAATGATACCGCTTGGAGAACGGGTGCCAAAGCTGATAGATTCAATGCTATTGTGGAAACTGCACGATCTGAAACAGATACCAACAAGCGTAGAACGTTGTACTACGAAGCTCAAGTTCTCATCAATGACGATGGTGGTGCATTAATCCCAATGTTTGCAAATGCCATCCATGGCGTTAGTAAGAAAATTGCTCATGACGAAAAAGTCGCGGCTAACTGGGAGTTTGATGGTAATAAATGTGCTGAGCGTTGGTGGTTTGCTTAAGCAATAGCATTTAAAACTAGTGTTGTTTAAAAGGGGTGCTTAGCACCCCTTTTTTATGTTCAGGATGAACGGTATGGCGTAAGTGCATGGATGCACAGGAACGCCGATGTTCAGGATGAACGGTATGGCGTAAGTGCATGGATGCACAGGAACGCCGATGTTCAGGAT
>JBLHID010000133.1:0-7715 GCA_047615545.1 Polaribacter sp. | reverse complement strand
CTCCTCCGAAGTTAACTGAAAACGGCCTATGCCGCTCTAACAGTTTGGCGCATTACGACGCCGGTTTCACGGAGCGTCCATCTCATCACCCACAAATCTGAAATTTCAAATCTCACCCAAAAGTCCCAGTCTTCCTTAAAGAAAGCAGGATTATTTTGGCTAAAAAAGTTGGGGGCTAAAAAAATGCTTTCCAAATGACCTTACTGCCTCAGACCAAGCCCTGAACATAGTCATCCTATGGCTTTGATGATTTATTTCTATGGGTGCCCATAAAGAAGTATTTGGCAGTGATGGCCGATTCGAGGTATCTTGGCATATCATTCCTTTGGTCTAACGCCGAAAGAAGACGCGTGCTGTTACGAATAACATGGACAGCCAAAGACTTGAAATCGCAAACCTAACCTAAAAGTCCCAACGCCCCTTAAGAAAAGCAGGGCTATCTTAGTCAAAAAGGGGGGTGAATTTCAAGGCATTAGCCGTTTCTAGTGACCTTACTGCCTTAAACCAAGCCCATCACATAGCCGGCTTAGCAGCTCCAAAATAGGGGTGAACAGTATCTGTTGGTCCAACTATTAACGTTTGGTGAGTTTAAGTTCAATACGTCGATTACGTAATGACATTGAGTGCCTGTCCTTTATCGTTTTATCGTTGCTATGTTTATTTTGGATTTCGGCCTTGCTTGTATCTACATAGCCTCATGCTCATCAATTCAGATCGCTTCCTAAAAGCCCAGGAAGGTCGGTACGACTCGATCCTGTCCGAACTCAGTAATGGGCAAAATGAACCCACTGGATGTGGCATGTATTCCATCCAATAGAAGGCCTAGGGCTAAGCGACACAGACCGCTTTTATGCGATTAAAGGCCTCGTCGAAGTCCGTAAATTAGGGCGACACTGCTCTTAGCTGCATGGTGCTTTGGGCAGCCGAAAGAGCCGCCTGTCCAGAGCCTTTTCATCCAACTTAATTTGTTAGCTGAACAAACACAACATTGGTAAACGCTCTTTAGTTATATGGTTGATGATCACCAGCAACCAAAGGCAATAGGCGCTACGTTCCAAACTGAATCCTGATATGCTAAGGTTTTTCTGCCCGATACTAACGCTAATTTAAGCACGATTTCTCCCATGACGATTCAAGCCATTTTATTTGATCACGACGGTACGCTGGTCGACTCTGAACCCGAACACCACAAGCACTGGGCGGAGGTTCTGAGTCACTTTGATGTGGCGTTAGAGCAGCAATTCTATAAAGAAAACTACGCAGGACTGCCCTGTGACGCGACAGCGGTCAATATGGTCTTGCACTTTAATCTGACGATCGATCCTTTATTATTGGCCGAGCGTAAGAACAGCAAGACGCGAGAGTATTTGTCACAAGCTGCTTTTCCACTGATGCCAGGCGCTATCGAAACACTTGATTATTTTTATGATGCCGGCTTGAAGTTAGCTGTGGTTACCGGTGCGAGTCGGGAGGGCATTAATGCGACTCTGAAGTTTTATCAATTAGACAAATACTTCAGCACTATCGTTAGCAAGGATGATGTGAAAACCAGTAAACCGGCCCCTGACTGTTATCAGTTAGCCCTCAAGAACCTGGGTCTCGATGTCCATCAGGCGATCGCGCTGGAAGATACCGAGCATGGCGTAATATCGGCGGTCGCTGCTGAACTAATCTGTCTGGCGATACCGAATGAAATGTCGCTCTCGCATGACTTTGGTGCGGCAAATGAAACTGTAGGCGATATGCTGGCGGCAAAGAGCTGGATTATTGCGAACCACTTGAGCTAGTCAATAGCTCAAGTGGTTGGTTATTCTGGCATTAACTCAACGATATACCGAGATTAGATAATTGCGTGCCTTACCTTGGCGGACACCCATTCGCTGACAATTACGGTGGACAGTATCACTAGTAAAATAACCGAAACCTGAGTCCAACTGACGGTGCTAATTGAGGCGTTTAACTCTAGACCTATGCCACCGGCACCGACCAATCCAAGTACAGTCGACTCGCGGATATTGATATCCCAGCGAAAAATACTAATGCCGGCAAAGGCGGGTAAAATCTGCGGTACGATACCAAAATTTAAAACCTGTGGGCCACTCGCGCCCGTTGCGATGATGGCTTCTACCTGAGTTTCATTAATTTCTTCGATGGCTTCGTAGAGTAGCTTGGCGCAGAAACCGATAGAACGTAATCCGATCGCGATTACGCCAGCTAGTACGCCAGGACCGATGATGGTGACTAACATCAAAGCCCATAGTAATGAGTTGATCGAGCGCGAGGATACAATAATAAATAGCGCCACTGGTCGCACGAAGCGAACACTAGGTGTGGTATTGCGAGCAGCGAGAAAAGCCACTGGGAAAGCCATAACAATCGCGATCAGAGTACCGAGTGTTGCAATATTTATCGTATCCCAGATGGGTCTCCAGAGATTATTCAGGTAACCCCATTTTGGCGGTACCATGCGTTCCGCCATGTCGGCCGCTTGAGTGGGTGAATCGATTACAAACATCCAGATCGTATTTTCCGATACTAGTTGCCAGCAATAGACGAAAATCGCAACTGCTATCAACCATAAGAACCAGTGCAGCAACTGCTCTTTGCTCGTGCGTCGTTGCCAGACTTTAGTGCCATTATCCATTTTCAGCGGCATCTTACTGCACCCACTTTCTGACAAAGCCAGAGCTATATTCTACGAACATCACGATTGTAATAATCACCAGCAGGATCGCCGCCGAAGAGTCGAATTCATATCGATCAAAAGAAGTTAACAGGGTCGCACCAATGCCACCACCACCGACGATGCCGACTACCGCCGACTCGCGAAAATTAATATCGAAACGATACATGCCAAGCCCAATCATGCGGGGCATAACCTGTGGTTGCACTGCATAGTTGAACCATTGAAACCAGCTTGCTCCGGTCGACTTGATCGCTTCGGCCTGTACCGGGTCCATGTCTTCGATGTCCTCGGCTAGCAGTTTTCCGTAAAAGCCGATAGTAGCGATTGAAAGCGCGACAATGCCGGCAAAAGGCCCAAAACCAAACAGCTTGACTGCAAATAAAGCGAGGATGATTTCTGGAAAAGTACGCGATACGGCGAGTACGCCGCGACAAAATAAATACACCGGACGCGACGATAAATTACGCGCAGCGCCTAGCCCGACCGGAATCGAAATAGCTATTCCAACGACGGTAGAGACCACCGTCATCCATAGACTCTCGACGATGCCAACATAGATATCCTCCCAGCGTGAGTTGAAATCTGGTGGAAAGAATGACCCGAGAAAACGCTCGGCACGGGGCAAGCCTGCGGCGACTCGACCCCAATTGACATCCATTGTATAGAAGGCTATTAACAAATAAATTGCACCGCCACAGATTAAACCCCAACGTAGCCTAGGGTTGGTAATCATCGGTTTGCGTTTCCACTCACGCAGGCCTGAAGTTTTGTTATCCACTAAACAGTCTCGACCGACTCGACATCAGCGATGTCTGCATCTTCGACTTTATCGATGGTGGCTTCCCAGTCTTCTTCACCATAAATTAAGGTGAGTTGATCAGGGGTCAGTCCGTCTGGTTCACCGTCATAGATGATTTCACCAAGTTGCAAGCCAACGATACGTTTCGCAAACATTTGTGCCAACAATACATCGTGAATATTGATGATTGCAGCTAAGCCGCGTTCGGCGCATAACTCACAGATGAGTCGCATGATTTGTCGCGAGGTTTTTGGATCCAGACTCGCGGTGGGTTCATCCACTAGCAATAGTGCCGGATTTTGAATTAAAGCACGGCAGATACCAACGCGTTGACGCTGTCCACCGGAAAGTTCATCGGCGCGTTTATCGGCCATATGATCGAGGCCAACGCGTTCGAGTAAACGATAGGCTTCGGTGACATCCGATTGTGGGAAACGACGGGTAAAACTGCGCCAGAAACTGACATAGCCGAGCCGACCGGATAATACGTTTTCCATCACTGACAGGCGTTCGACCAGTGCGTATTCTTGGAAGATCATGCCCATTCGACGGCGTGCCTTACGCAGTTGCCCACTGCCGAGCGTGGTCAACTCCATATCGTCGAGCAATATTTTGCCTTCAGTCGGCTCGACTAGACGGTTAACGCAACGAATCAAGGTGCTCTTGCCGGCACCCGAGGGTCCAATTAAAGCGAGTACCTGTCCTTTTGGGACTTCTAGATTAACTGACTTTAGTGCGGTATCGCCGGTCTTATAACGTTTGGTTAGGTTTTCGATGCGTAGCATCGTCGAACTCCCTATTTAATAATTGAAAAAATAAAGGAGGTCGAAAACGACCTCCTTCAGGTAGTAACAATTAAACCGATTCTGTTTATTTACAAGCGTAACTCACGCCATTCGCAGCATCAATTTTACGAATCACGTCCCAATCATTTTTGTGACGGATCGAGATGAATTGACCTTCTTTTTTAAATTCCTTCTTGAGGTCAGACCCTTCCCATTCAAAAGTGAAAAATGCTTGTTTGATTTTAGCGGTTAACTGCGGATCGAGGTTGTGCGCGTGGCCATAACCGGTGGTTGGGAAGGTTTGTGATTTATAGATAGAGCGAATCTGCTCCGCCTTGATGACATCACGTTTAATCATTCGGTTTAATACCGAGTTGGCAACCGCCGCAACTTCGTAATCGTTATTAGCAATGCCGAGTACCGAATTATCATGTTTGCCTGAGAAGGTAGTTTTGAAGTCGACATCTTTTACCAGACCAAATTCAGACTTCATTAACGCTGACGGCGCTTTATTACCCGAGTTTGAAGTCGGTGAAGTTAGGGCCAGGGTTTTACCTTCGATATCGCTAGGGCTGTTGATCGCACTAGCCGCTGGCACGATGATTTCCATTTCGTAACCGAAAGACCCATCTTCAGAAGCCATCATTGCGAACGGTACGAGACCGGCACAGCTAACTGCCAATGGATTGGAACCGGTGTTGAAACCAGCGACGTGTAAACGACCGGAGCGCATGGCTTCGATTTGAGCGGCATTTGATTGAACGGGAAAGAACTTCACCTTTTTCCCCGTCGTGTTTGCGAGATGATCGATGAATCCATCCCATACTTTGGCGTAAACAGCAGGGTCTTCGACTGGCGTATAGGCGAAAATCAGCGTGCTTGGGTTCGACCACTTAGCCTGGTCGAGTGGTAAATCGGCTGTTAAATCGCCATCTCGATCACAATAACGAGCGTCTAACGTGCCTCGAGGGCATTCCGCAGCAGTGGCTGAAAGCGAAAAAGCGAGGGTGAAAATGGTCGCGATAAATTTTAAGCCGAAAGAAGTCGAGCGCAACATATGTAAAGTCTCCTGTTGTAAGTTTTGGTTTGATAGATCGAAAGCAAATCGATAGTCAACCGCTGTTATTATTAACTTGGGATGTTGGAAGGCTATCTTGTACCAGAGACAACAATACTCCAGAATGTTCTTTCCTTCAACAATCGACTGAAATAAAAACTTGCTAGAACCACCGCAAAGTGCCCGCTCAAACAGCTGCCGGATATGTCCGGGACTGCGCGTTATTCAACACCAATATCAGGCCTTCCTAATTGATGCCTGGGGTGTTTTACACGACGGTCAGAGCTTGTATCCCCATGCATTAGCTTGTCTTAAGCAGCTGCGCCAAAACCATAAAAAGGTTGTCATTATATCTAACGCTGCGCGCCGTGAATCGGCGACAGTTAGAGAGTTGTCCAAACTCGGAATTGATAAAAACTTATATCATGGCATTGCTAGTTCTGGAGAGCTGGCCTGGCATGCGATTCAAAAGCAATATGCCGAGCGCAATGGATATTATCTCGGTCCAATACGCAGTCGGGGTTTACTGGATGGCTTGAATGTGAACTGGGTGAGTCAAATTGAGAAAGCCGATTTTCTGCTCAATACTGGCGCAGCACAAGGCAACCCGAAGGATGCATCGGCCAGCGAGTCATTGCTGAGTATTGCCGCCGAACTCGACTTGCCGATGGTTTGCGCCAATCCCGATCTAGTCGCAATACGGGGTGGGGAACTCGGTGTTTCGGCGGGTGCTATTGCCGAACGCTATCGGCAATTAGGCGCAAGTTATATAGAATATCATGGCAAACCCTTTGACCCGGTTTATCAATCCGCGTTGGCAATGCTCGAATTTCCCAGCCAGCAGCAGGTGCTTGCGATCGGTGATGCTTTCGCGACTGATATCATTGGCGCCAGCAATGCAGGGTTTGATAGCTGGTTAATCGCTGCGGGCATTCACCGTGACGAACTGGTTCCGCTAAACCCAGAGTCAGTTTCGCGAGCTGCCAGAGGAACTGCCCTACCCAATTATGCTAGCGAGTATTTTCAATGGTAACTATGTCGAAACAAACGTCGAAACTAAATGCACTTAAAAATCGCTATTACGTTATGCGCCATGGACAGAGTTTGGCTAATGTACAGGGTTTGATTGTTAGTCAACCTGAAAATGGCTTGAATAGTTATGGCCTGAGTGAAACCGGTCGGCAGCAAGTTAAGGCGGCGATAGGACATGGTTCACTCGACCCTTCGACCAGAATTATTTGCTCCGATTTTAAACGCACGCGTGAGACTGCGATACTGGTTCACTATCTATTAGCTTGCGATCAAGACCTCGAACTAGATAGCCGTCTTCGTGAGCGTAACTTCGGTGAGTTGGAGCTCGGCTCTGATGACGGTTATGCCGGGGTGTGGGTGGCCGATCAGTCCGGTGGTGAGGTTGAATACCGGGCCGTCGAATCGGTGTCATCGGTGTTGGAACGTTCAGTCGCGGTAATACTCGACCTCGAACAACAGTTTGAAAACCAGCAATGCCTGCTGATTGCGCATGGCGATATCTTACAAATATTGCAAACCGCATTCTCCGATCTACCAGCTTATCGTCACCGTGATTTGCCGCATCTGGATACTGCCGAACTGCGCCTGTTGAATGACCTCTAAGCTTTGAGATGCTTCAATCAGGCAGTTCGGCGATGATGTTACGTATAACCGATAGTTTTCGAAATCAATATGCCGCCCCAAATCACATTGCGATCACAGACACCATCTTTGAGTTTAGGCGAATGATCTTTTAGAGAATAGAATAAAGGACAGGCGCTCTTCAATTTTAGTTTTCTGTGCTTGCGTAGTAGCCAACAATATCGTTGTCGGTAGTGACGCCGAGCCCGTTCAAGCTGCGATTCACATAGTTGAAATAACAGATAATCTGGTTGGCTTCGAGAATTTGTCCATCGTCGAGGCCCGTTTCTCGCAAACTGATAACATCCGCTTCGGTCATATCGGCTGGGTGCAAGGTGAGTTTTTCAGTGTATTCGAGCAATGCTAGTTCCCGACCGTCAAAAACTGTTTGCGGATTACGTGAATGCAATGCTTTCTCTACTGCATCGGCTCTATCATCATCATTCATTAAATGCCGTGCGTTAGCCCAATGATTAGCCAATGAATAATTGCAGCCGTTGAGAATAGAGACATAGGAACTAATCGTCTCCTGTAACCACATCGGTAAAGTATTGGCGTCATCGTGCAAAGCTGCACGGTATAAAGTGACATGGCCGCGCAAAGTATTGGGCCGCAGCGAATGCACGCGCATGACGTTGTCTACTGTGCCGTGTGGCGTGCGCGACAGATTGAGCGCATCCAGCAAGCCCTGGTCGGCCTCTTCATCCGTAATCATTTTTATCCAGGCACTCATAT
>JBLHID010000132.1:0-7731 GCA_047615545.1 Polaribacter sp. | reverse complement strand
TGATGATGATCTGGTGATTTACTTGCCCGAAGGTGAAGTCAAGGCTACGCTGAATATTTTTACCGATACCTCTTGTTTCTATTGTCGCAAGTTACATAAGGAGCTACCTAAATTACTCGAGAGCGGAATTAAGGTGCGCTATTTGCCTTATGCACGCGGTGGTAAAAGCGGACAGGGGTATGAAACAATGAAATCGGTCTGGTGTGCTAAGGACAGAGCTGCGGCCATGACCGATGCGAAGAATGAAAAAAACAGCAAGTTGCCCGACGGTAGCTGCGCCGCTGCGCAGGTCGTTGATGCGGGTTTTATCACTGGTAATCAGCTCGGTGTCACAGGGACACCTGCGTTATTCAAGCAAGATGGCGAAAAAATTGTTGGTTATGTGCCGTACCAGAAACTTATTCCGATGTTGATTAAATAGCTTACTGATCAGTAATTACTTGATTGGTAATGGATTAATTCGGTAACGGGGGTTGCTATGAAAAGCCGACAATTTATTCAAAATTGTGGCTGTGCTTTTATCGGAAGCACGCTGCTTGACTTTTCATCCGGTAACGCAACTTCTAATACATTAACAATCAAGTTGAACGCGTCAATGGGTGGCATTAATTTCGACAATCGGGTAGAAAATACCGGATTGTCGATCTAATTTTGAAAGTCGAAACATCGAAACATCGGAAAACTTGATTCTGATTATCCAGTAGTGTATAAACTTTTTCATGTTCAGACAGGATCGGTTGAATTGCCACTGAACTTATTAAATCAAGCCAAGCCAAAGTGCCTTGATTTAGAAGTAATCGCATTTTTTCACCCTAAATTTTATTCAGGATTCCAAAACTAACTTATCTATGAAAGGACTGGCTCAACACCAACTAACAAAAGCTATCAGTTTACTGATCGTTGTTTGCCTGTCATTTTCACCCATTGCTAACGGCTCTATGTTATCGGCTAGTCCTAGTATTCATAATAGCCATGCCAGTACCGATGTCGAACATCAATGCAATCATGCGGCTAAAGATTCAGCCTCGGCCGTTTCGAAAAATTCGCAAAATAACGATGGCGAGCATGGCTCTTCGTGTAATTCCCATTCTTCAACCGCTATTGAATTATCTACTGCCGAGGTATTCATCTTGGCCCAGGAAAAAACCATTACCTGGTCTGCAATGAATTATCTAAATTTAAAACCTTCTTTTCTTAGTCGTCTAGACAAACCTCCCAAAGCTTAAACTCAACGGCTTTCGGCCGTACTCAGTAGACATCCCAGTCGATGTCTCATATCAATTTATTGTAGTCCCTATACGCAACGATCTATTTGATCTTTAGCTATTCGGGCGAGTTTAATACTTGAATTTTAGAGGTTCCATACTTTGGACAAAAAACACATGAACGGGCTTACTCGTGCCCTAATCATAATACCTTTACTAGGTGTTTACTCGAGCATTGGGGCAGCCGAACCATCGTCAGTCCTCGATCCAGCTCAGCACCCAAAATCTCCAGAATACCAATCGACCCTTGGTGGTTCAGTGGTTCCATTGGACAGTAAGCTATCTTGGAGCAAACGCTTCAATGGCGATGAATCATTCAATTCCAATCGGACGCTGGTGCAAACTAATTCAGCGGTTGCGAGCAATTCATCAACAGTAACCGCAGCCATAGCTGTATCTACCGTCGGCACCAAAATGGATGCTAGGGGCGTCGTAAAAGCAGTACGAGAATCTCAGGGTAAAATCAAGATAAAGCACGGCCCTATCGATAAATATGGGATGCCCGGCATGTCCATGATGTTTAAGGTTTTGGACCCTACGTTCTTAGTCGGCCTTAAAAAAGGTCAAAATATTGGTTTCAATATTGATAATTCATCCGGTGGTTTTGTTATTACCCGCATTATGCCAACAGATACAAGTGCGGATGTGAAACCAAAGATGACGATGGATGCTACGGGCGTCGTAAAAGCCATAAGAGAATCTCAGGGTAAAATCAAAATAAAGCACGGCCCTATCAACAAATATGGAATGCCCGGTATGTCCATGATGTTTAAGGTTTCAGATCCGTCGTCTTTAGAAAGCCTTAAAAAAGGACAAAATATTAGTTTCAACATTGATAATTCATCTGGTGGTTTTGTTATCACCCACATTGTGCCTACCGATAAAAATTCGGCTGTAAAACACCAGACCACTCCGGTCACTCAAGTCATCGAGGGTACCTGGTTTGTACAACTCATTGCCTATCGGTCACTTGAAGAAGCAGAAGATTTTTGGCAAAGGACACGCCGAACCCTGCCGGCATTGGAAGGAAAATCTCCCAGATATCAAAAAGGTGAAAATATTGTTCGCCTGCTGGTTGGGCCAGGTCAAAGCCGTCGGGCCGCCAGCCAGCTTTGTCAAAAGTTGAAACAGGCTGATCAGGACTGCTTTATTCGGAGTGTCTAATAGATGAACCATATGAACAGAAATATCTACTTAAAAAGAGCAACTATCCTCATAAGTCTCGTCATGACTGCCTGCACCTCTATCCCTAAAGATGGCGGTGTCTCCGATATAGAATCTTTGATCAGCGATAAACTTAACCCTGGTGTTACTTTGCCCATTTCGGGCCGCGAAAATCAATTTACTGCACAACAGATCAATAAAATGATCTCTGAACCATTAACTCTCATGAATGCAGAACGGTTGTCTATTTCGCAAAACCCCTTAATCAAAGTAAAGCTCTATCAAGTCGGTGTCGCGGCGGCAGATTATGCCCAAGCGGGGCGAATGGAAAATCCAGGATTTTCCTATGGACGATTTTCAGGTGGGGACAATGAGGCGTCACTTCTATTCGATATAGGCGGTGTGATTTTAATGCCCCTGAAAAGGCAGTTAGAATCGCGTCGGTTGAATACCGCAAAATTCCAGGCAGCTGCAGATGTGTTGGAGCACATTGCTAATACCCGTCGAATTTGGGTTGATGCAGTGGCAGCAAAACAGCAAACGGCATTGATGAAAAAGGCATTGGAGTCGGCAGAAGCAGGGAATAACTTAACTCGTCAAATGTCAGCTCTTGGACACAGTAGCGTAATTCAAGCGGCCGACTCCGAGATATTTCTGAGCGAAATGCGCACCTCTCTGAGTAAGCAACGATTGTCTGAATCTTCGGCTATAGAGGCTTTAATTCGGCAGTTAGGTCTATGGGGGCCACAAGCTAGGAAACTAACGCTACCTGATACCTTGCCTAGTCTGCCTGAGATGCCGCTTCAAGTTCCCTCCGTCGAACAACAAGCAATTGAAAATCGTCTTGATGTGCGAATGGCTAATATGAATCTAGAAGCAATGGCTAAGAATTTGCAATTAACTCGACTGGCCCCTTTCTTTTCTGCAATTGAACTCGGCCCTACACTTGAAGGTTCAGATGCCGGAACCGATAGCGGGTTTGAGCTGGAATTTAGAATTCCTGTTTTTGATAGTGGCGGAATAAAAACAGAAAAGGCAAAAATAATCTACGCTCAGGCGAAGGCCCAGGCCGAAGTCACAGCAATTTCCGCAGCCTCAAGCGCCAGACAGGCACTTATGAGTTATCAGACGAATCTGGCAATTGCGAAACATTATAGGGATGTTGTGTTGCCGTTACGCGAACGCGTGAGCCAAGAGCAGTTGCTAATGTTCAACGGCATGTTGATCAGCGTGTTTGATCTGCTCGCAGATTTACGAGCGTCTATGAGCGTCGAATCAAGCTATGTCGATGCCATAAAAGACTTCTGGATAGCCGATACCGACTTGCAGCAGGCGCTTACAGGCTCCGGCATGTCGGGTATGAATTTCGAGGCAGCTTCGCAGATGCCAGCAGCCGAAGGTGGGGGACACTAATATGAGCACCGATTTGAATAATAATGAGCAAGACAAAATGACGAATAGACGACAGTTTTTAAAAGGAGCCAGCGCAGCGGCCTTAGGCGCAGGACTGGTTTCACGCGTCTCTTTAGCGGCATTACCCGAATCTCCGAGTACCATGAGCGCGACAATGGAGCCGCCGGCGGAACCTAGTAGTGGACGTTGGTACAACCCTGTTGTCACACTCAATGGCTGGTCTCTCCCCTGGCGTATGAAAAATGGCTGGAAGGAATTCCACCTCACTGCCGAAGCCGTAGAACGTGAAATTGCACCCGGCATGACTGCACGTCTGTGGGGTTATAACGGTCAGTCACCGGGGCCGACTATTGAATGCGTGGAAGGCGATAAGGTACGTATCTTCGTGACTAACCGTCTGCCAGAGCACACAACGGTCCATTGGCATGGCATATTTTTAGCGGCGGGAATGGATGGTGTTGTTGGTTTGAACCAGCCCGGTATCCCGCCCGGAAAAACCTTTGCCTACGAGTTCGAACTCAAGCAGTCCGGTACCTTTATGTACCACCCACATGCCGACGAAATGGTACAGATGGCAATGGGTATGATGGGATCATTAGTAGTGCACCCGAAAGATCCTGAACTGCATAAGGTCGACCGTGACTTCTGCTTTTTGATGAGCGCCTATGATATCGATCCAGGCACGATGACCGCCAAGGTCAATACCATGACCGATTTCAATCTATGGACTTGGAACAGCCGAGTGTTCCCTGGTATCGATCATCTGGTCTGCCGTTTAGGGGACAGAGTGCGTGTTCGCATGGGTAATTTAACCATGACCAATCACCCCATCCATATCCACGGATTAAAATTTGAAGTAGCAGGCACTGACGGCGGCTGGGTCAGACCAGAGGCGAGATGGCCGGAAGTGACGAGTGATGTTGCAATCGGGCAGATGCGCGCAATCGAGTTCGATGCCGATGCACCAGGCGACTGGGCAATGCACTGTCATAAATCGCATCATACGATGAACCCGATGGGGCATAGCGTACCGAATATGATTGGTGTCGATCAGCGAGAGGTACAGCAGAGTATCTCTAAGCTCGTACCCGGATACATGGTCATGGGTGAACGCGGCATGGCCGATATGGGCGAAATGACGATGCCACTACCCGCCAACACATTACCGATGATGACAGGTGAAGGCCAGTTCGGCCCGATCGAAATGGGTGGCATGTTTACCGTACTTAAAATTCGTGCCGATCAAAAACCAAACGATTACACCGACCCTGGCTGGTATGACAACCCTCCAGGCACTGTTGCTTACGAAGTGGATGTTTCGTAACAACATATTTTTAGCTTACTTAACCTTATCAATTTACCAACCAACGAAGGAAAACTACAGATGAAAAATACTACAAATACGTTTGCCGCTTCACTATTGGCAATTACTTTTGCATTGTCACCGATAGCCGTATATGCCGGAGCTGGCCATGACGATGAATTGATGACATTTGATCCAACGGAGACCGAATTTGGACGGTATAAACCAAATATGCATATCACTAAAACAATCGAAGTCGTAATGAGTGATCAGATGCGTTTCACCCCAAGTGTCGTCAAAGTAAAAAAGGGCGATATCATTAAATTTGTCCACAAAAATTCTGGCGCAATTGTGCACGAGTTTGTACTGGGCACAGCTGATTCACTTGTTGAACATGCCAAGATGATGGAAATGTACCCCGGTATGGAACACTCTGAGCCCTACATGACACACGTTGCGCCCGGTAAAAAAGGAGAAGTTATCTGGCAGTTTTCTGAAGCAGGTGAGTTCTCTTTTGGCTGCCTGATTCCAGGCCATTTTGATGCCGGAATGAAGGGTAAGGTAATAGTCGGCTCTTAAAACTGACTGGCTAATAATTTCGTTAGCCAATCTCGTTCGCTGAAACCGAGGTTTAAATCGTTCCGGGTAGCAAGGTGCCAATTCTGACTCCAAACTACCCGGGCATTTAGTATGTCAAAAGTGCCCTAAGATGGATCGACGATGCTTTTCGTAGCAGGCAATCGACAGGTATTTACAAAGAGCTGTCATTGAATACTCTAGAAACATCTAAGGCCTCACTAAAAATAGACCCCGCCCCTATTCTTGTTATTCATATATATAGATAGAACGGCCCCTTTTGACTGCAATTCCTCCCTAGAAATGCACTTTTAGCGCGATTACTTCTTCACCGTTTGTTATATCAATATCGAATACACACTTGTGGCACCTCCTAAAGGAGTCTATCTTGGTGTGCGCAAGCCGAACGGAATAACGGTTTTCGTCCTCTCTTTCAACTGTTTCACAATCTTCCTCGTGCTTGCTGACTTTACCGACTCTGGTTGGTGTAACAAGTGAGTAGTTGACCAGATCTAATATATTGTTAATAATTCGGTTGGCTAAAACACGCTGTAATATTAAATATAAAAACAAACAATAATATAAAAACTAACGAGGAGTGTTCTTATGAGTACAACAGAGTCTCAAGATTCAGAATTGATTTATGAACTGGATGACAATCCACCCATTGCAGAAAAGTTCTTCGCTGCCCTTCAGCATGTATTGGCAAGTTTCGTCGGTGTCATAACCCCAACGCTAATCATTGGTGGTGTTCTTGGCCTTGGTTCAGAAATCCCCTATTTGATTAGTATGGCGCTCATGGTGTCTGGTGTAGGCACCATCATACAAGCTAAAAAGCCCATGAATATTGGTGCGGGCATGATTTGTGTGCAAGGTACGAGTTTTGCATTCCTAAGTTCTGTACTTGCCGCTGGTTTCATCGCCAAATCGCAAGGTGGTGGCCCTGATGAAATACTAGCCATGATTATGGGTGTGTGTTTCTTAGGTGCTTTCATCGAAATTGGTTTAAGCCAAGCGTTACCTCAGCTACGTCGTATAGTGACTCCTTTAGTTACTGGTACAGTCATTACTATTATTGGTATTAGCCTTGTTAAAGTCGGCATGACCGACTTGGCAGGTGGCGAATGGTTAAAGGTCAATAAGCCTGAGTTATGGGGTTCTATGTCCAACCTGTTTCTTGGTTTCTTGGTGATGATCGCTATCATCGTCCTCAACCGTTCAAGCAATCAATGGATCCGTTTATCATCTATCGTCATTGGTCTGGTCATTGGCTTTGTTGCTGCCTTGCTAATGGGTAAGGTTAATACTGGAGCCGTGTTCGCAGTAGATAGTGTGATCAGTATTCCAATTCCGTTCAAGTATGGTTTTGACTTTAACTTTTATGCTTTCTTGCCAGTCGCCTTGATCTACGTGATTACTGCGATTGAATCTTCTGGTGACATTACTGCAAACTGCATGATATCTAAGCAAGATGTCAAAGGCGATGGTTACATTAACCGTATTAAGAATGGTGTGCTAGGTGACGGCGTAAACTCAGCAATTGCGGCTGTTTTCAATACGTTTCCAAATACCACCTTCAGCCAAAATAATGGTGTGATTCAACTGACGGGGATTGCTAGCCGCCATGTAGGCGTTTGGGTTGGCATAATCCTCGTCATTATGGGCTTATTCCCTCATGTCGGTTCAGTGTTACGAGCCATGCCTAATGCGGTTCTGGGTGGTGCAACCATTATTATGTTTGGTACGGTCGCTATTGCAGGCATTAAGATTCTGTCTAATGTGAATATGAATCGCCGAAACATGCTAATCCTCGCCGTTTCCTTTGGTATGGGTCTTGGTGTGCTTCTGGTGCCAGAAATTGTTACCGCATTCAGCACTAACATTGGTGGTCAAGCAGGAAAGTTAGTGCAAAGCATCTTCAGCTCTGCCATTACTACTGGCGGTCTAACAGTGATTATTCTTAGCGCTATCATGGGTGAGAAACTGGAAGACTAATCAAGTTAGGTTAGG
>JBLHID010000131.1:0-7792 GCA_047615545.1 Polaribacter sp. | reverse complement strand
GTGCCAGATACTCGAATCCAATCCTCTTTCACGCAGATCGGATCAAGCTCAAAATAGGGTAAATAAGCCTGTTGTATATCACCAGCCTGGGTTTGCAAAATGCCAGACAATAAAATCTGACCACCGGGCTTAACCAGTTCAGCGAACGTTGGTGCAAAGCCAACTAGCGGGCCGGACAAAATATTGGCAATTAGTAAGTCGACAGGTTTTGATTCGAACGATTCCGGCAGAGTGATATTGAGTCGGGCAGGGTCGATCTCATTACGTTTCGCATTTTCTTGAGTTGCAGTGATTGCCTGTGGATCGATATCGACAGAATGTACCTCACTAGCCCCTAACTTGTAGGCGGCTATTGCTAATATGCCAGAGCCACAGCCATAATCGATGACTGATTGATTTCGAATGTCATGTTGGCCCAACCAGCTCAAACAAAGTGCTGTGGTTGCATGCCCACCCGTACCAAAAGCCAAACCAGGGTCTAGTTGTATGTTGACGGCTGATGCGTCTGGTGCTTCGTGCCAGCTTGGCACAACCCAAAGTTTCTCGGCGCACTGAATCGGTTTGAAATACTTTAAGTGGACTCGAGCCCAATCCTGATCGTCGATAGTCGTCTTTTTGGCGGTATGAATTTGATGTTCGGGAAGACGTTGAATCAAACCGTCATAGAGCACTTCGAGTGAATCATGTTGGGCGAACAATCCGGTGACTATTGAATGCTGCCAAACGGGCGTATCACCGGGCAGCGGTTCATATAGCGGTTCGTCCTTTGCATCACTGAGTGTGATTGCAACAGCACCGAGCTCAAGCAAACTATCTTCTGTTTGTTCAAGCTCGGCTGCACTAGATTGAACACTGAGTTGCCACCAGGCCATTGGACCTTCCTTAAATCGGTTTAGTCGAGACCCAGTTTCTTTTCGAGATAGTGGATGTTGGTTCCACCAGCTGCGAAATTTTCGTCACTTAAAATATCTTTTTGTAAATCGATATTGGTTTTGATGCCTTCGATAACAATTTCTGATAAAGCGCCGTTCATACGCGCGATAGCTGATTCACGCGTATTGCCCCAAGTAATCAGCTTGCCAATCATAGAATCATAATAAGGTGGCACGGTATAACCATTGTAGATATGCGAATCCATACGCACACCGGCGCCACCAGGGGCGTGATATAAGGTGATTTTTCCAGGTGATGGCAGGAATGTTCTAGAGTCTTCAGCATTGATTCGGCATTCGATCGCATGCCCTTTAATCAGAATATCATCCTGTGTGTAACGCAATTGATTACCAGAGGCGACCAGAATTTGTTCCTTGATAATGTCGACGCCAGTAATCATTTCAGTCACGCAGTGTTCAACCTGCACACGGGTATTCATCTCAATAAAATAAAACTCGTCATTCTCATATAGAAATTCAAAAGTACCAGCGCCTTCATAGCCCATCTGGGTACAGGCTTTGGCGCAACGCTCACCAATTCTCTTTCGTTGTTCTGGCGTGATGCCAGGTGCTGGCGCTTCTTCAACTACTTTTTGGTGTTTGCGTTGCATCGAGCAATCACGCTCACCCAAATGAATAGCGTTGCCATGAGAATCAGCCATGACCTGTATTTCAACATGCCTCGGAGAGCCTAAGAATTTTTCCATGTAAACGATATCGTTGTTAAATGCTGCGGCTGCCTCTGACTTGGTTAATTGGATCGAGCTGAGCAGACTTTCTTCTTCATGCACAACGCGCATGCCTCGACCACCACCACCACCGGCTGCTTTAATAATAACTGGATAACCAATTCTACGACCGTGCGCCAAGCTTGCCGCCGTGTCTTCGGTGAGTGGTCCATCTGAACCAGGGACGGTTGGAACACCCGCCACTTTCATGGCTCTAATCGCGGCGACCTTGTCACCCATAATACGAATCGATGCTGCACTGGGGCCAATAAACTTGAACCCGCTTGATTCAACCTGCTCTGCGAACTCGGCATTTTCTGACAAAAAACCATAACCAGGGTGAATCGCAGATGCATTGGTCAACTCAGCAGCGCAGATTATAGCCGGGATATTAAGATAACTAAGGAGAGACGACGGCGGGCCAATGCAGACAGACTCATCGGCGAGCCGAACATGTTTAAGATCGCGATCAGCGGTGGAATGGACAGCAACGGTCTTGATACCCATTTCACGGCAGGCGCGTAGAATTCGAAGTGCAATTTCCCCTCGATTGGCAATGACGATTTTTTCTAGCATGTTAGCTGTTACTCAATTATGAACAGAACTTGATCGAACTCAACGGGATTGCCGTTTTCAACCATGATTGATCGAATTGTGCCTGACTTCTCGGCTTCAATTTGATTCATCATTTTCATTGCTTCGATGATGCAAAGTGTATCGCCTACATTAACTTTTTGTCCTTCGCTGACAAATGGGCCCGATGTGGGCGATGCAGACGAATAAAAAGTACCCACCATCGGCGACTTGATTTGCTGACCACTCATATCCACAGCGGCTGGTGCAGCGACGGATGCTGGAGCCGCTACCGCCGCTACGGGCGCTGCCATTGCTGGTGCGGCCATCTGCATGACGGGCGCAGCAGCTGAATAGCGACTAATGCGGACAGATTCTTCACCTTCTTTTATTTCGAGCTCTGCGATGTCCGATTCCTCGAGCAGCTCTATTAATTTTTTGACTTTACGAATATCCATTATTGATTTCTCTTAATTGATTTCTTTTATTGGTTTATTTAGGTATTAGATAGGTTGCAATGAACGATTGCGGCTTTAAGTGCTAGCAGGTAACTGTTTTTGCCGAATCCACAAATGACACCAACGGCAATGTCCGACAGATAAGAATGCGCTCGAAATTCTTCACGTGCATGAACGTTGGATAAATGGGTTTCAATGAACGGGATACGAGTGGCTAAAAAAGCATCTCGAATGGCAATGCTAGTGTGCGTGAAAGCTGCAGGATTAATAATAATAAATTGAAATTGATCGTCGACTGCTTGTTGAATGCAGTTCACAATTTCACCTTCCGTATTCGATTGAAATGATTTTAGTTGCACACCGTTTTTTTCAGCTAACTCTACTAGTGCTTGGTCAATACTGACGAGGGTGTCGGAACCATAAGTTTCAGGCTCTCGGCTTCCAAGCATATTTAGATTTGGGCCATGTATGACCAGTATTTTTGACATCTTATAAGTTTTTATACGTCGAAACGTTCGTTTTTGTAAAGATAATTGATTTTCACATAGTAGAAATATAGAGTCCAGTTTTAGTGTGTTATTTACCTAATTAGCGAAGTTGTCGACAATATTGTGGTTAGCTGCATCTGTTGCAATGATCTGTTTTAACTACCTGCTTTTAATAATGGGGTTAGTTCTGCTCTTAATTGATCTAAAGTGATTTTGCCAGTGTGCGTGAAGTTGATTTTTCGTTGCTGATTAATAATGGCGGTAAAAGGCAAACTACCGCTCTTGTTAGTGAAGGCAGCGTTATACATCGCTATTCGATTGCCCGCCAGAAAGGATGGGTAATTCATACCATACTCAGATTCAAAACTACGCACATTCTCTTCGCTATCGAGCGCCAGTCCAATCACCTGGATCTGGCCTACGAATTCGTTTTGTAACGCGATTAGCGCTGGAATTTCGTCACGGCAGGGCGCACACCAAGGTGCCCAAAAGTTGACCACTAAAATGGGTTGTTGCCAGTTACCGATGAGTTTTTGATTGCCGTCTAGATCGGTTAACGGGATAGATTGGAGTGAGATGTTAGGACGTTTTTGCTCAGGTGTTGGTGTAGTCTCGCTGCTGGCAATTTCCGCGCTGGGTGTGGATAAGCCAAACAAGCCAGCCCCCGCTAACAATGAAGCCAGGCAGACTAGGATGAGAATGATTGTTTTCTTATTCGTATTCATGCAATAGATTGGCCGTTGATAGTTCGATTGGGAAGAACGCGATTATTGAAAGGTTGACCTTACATGGGCAGCAAAATCTTGCCCAGACATTTCACCCACGATCCGGCGGCTTCGTATTTCAATTCCACTCTTATCAAAGAACAGTATGGCTGGTGGGCCATAGATACCGAGCGAATTCATAAGGGCTGAGTCAATCGAATCGTTGGCAGTCACGTCGGCTTGTAGGGTGCTCACTTGATCAAGCGATGCCAGCACGGCGGGATGCGTAAAGACATACTTTTCCATCTCTTTGCAGGAGATACACCAGTCTGCATAAAAGTCGAGCATGGTAAATTGGTCTCCGGCTACCGATTCTGTTAACGCGCGTTTTAAACCTTCAGTGCCTCTGATTTGCTTGAAATTAATGTGACCCGATTGATTGTCATTAGCCAGCCCTGACGAATTGTTCGATGTGATGCCATTACCTAACCCCTTTAACGGTTGAATTAAATCCTGGCTGCCGGCGGTTGCGCCAATGAGATAAGCCACTCCATAAGCTAATAAGATAACGCCGAGACCTTTACACAATTTGCGCCAGCCGCTTGCGGGTTGGGGGAGTTTTTCGAGTGCGCCCATATAGATAGATGATGTGATGATCAGTATGGCAATGAGCGCCATAGTGGCCGAAGTAGGCAGAATTCTCTCCAGTAACCAAATCGCCATGGCGAGCATGACAACGCCAAACACCGATTTGACGGTATCCATCCAGCCACCAGCCCGAGGCAGGATTTTACCCGCTGACGTACCAATCAATAACAAAGGTGTGCCCATGCCCATGCCCAGTGCAAACAAAGCGAGTCCGCCTAACTGCCAATCTTGTGTTTGGGATATAAACAATAATGCGCCAACCAATGGTGCAGTAATACAGGGGCCAACAATAATGGCCGAGAAAAAGCCCATTAGCCCAGCACCGACTAACGAACCGCCTTCTTGTTTGTTACTGAACGAGGTGAGGCGGGTCTGAATCGCGCTGGGCAATTGAAGATCGTAAAAGCCAAACATGGATAGCGACAACAGCACAAATATGGTGGCAAAAATACTCAAAATAATAGGGTCCTGAAACCATATTTGAATATTGTATTCGGCACCGTAATAACCAACGATAGCACCGGCTAAGGCATAGGTAACCGCCATGGCGAGAACATAAACCAGTGATAGCGTAAAGGCGCTTCGCGGGCTGACCTTGTCACCCTGACCTGCAATAATACTCGATAAAATAGGAATCATCGGAAATACGCAAGGCGTAAAAGTCAGCCCCAAACCAGCCAAAAAGAATAGCCAGATAACCAGAAAAAGGCTTTTGTTTTGCAGTAATAGCTGTGCGTATTGACCTTGCTCCGACTGAGATGCCGATACAGCAGGCGAAGTATTGACTTCGGGTTTCAACGTCTGAGGTAGTTGGTCTGAAATGGTAACCGTATTGTTATTACTATCTACCTTGAGGTATTTGGTAATAGGTGGATAGCAAATGCGATCTTCAATACAGCCCTGATAGCTATAAGCCAAAGTATAACTTGGGGAGGCATCGCTACTTGAAGATATTGGGATAGAGAACCTTAAGCTATCATGATAAACCTCGGTCAAACCGAAAAACTCATCATTTTTTTCAATGCCAGCGGGCTTAGTTAGTGGCCCAATTGAATGGCCATTGCCACCGACCAGCTTGATATCCACCTTGTCACGATACAGATAAGCGGTTGGTATGATATTAATGTTGGTATCGACACGATCATTCCCGACTAATTCTGCGGATAATATGAATGCGCTGTCCGAATGTGGAATTTCTTCTTCGTTAGATAAACCAATGAGGTCACCGAGCGATTGTAGTTCTGATAGGGTATTTTTGTTTGATGGCAAAAGCGACGATAAAGTAGCAGTTTGTTGGGTGGTTTGATTCGTATTACTCAAAAGTAAGCTTTGAAACGCAGAGCTGTTTTCGTCTGCATTGATCTTATTCAACTGGGCGATAACGGATGTCGCCACATAAGGTATGGCTTTAACTGTCTCGTTATCATCTTGGTTAGGACTGGTTGAAACCAGCAATAGTTGATCGAGCGGTGGATAACAAATACCAATATCAGCGCAGCCTTGTCCCGTTGCTTTCACTCGCAGTGTTGTTAGTGGTGTGTCGCTAACGAACTGGGAGTAGTCAATGGGTAACTCTATTCTAAGGCTATCGCGATAGGTTTCGACCTCGCCAAAAAATTCATCTTGCGTGACCTTGCCCTTTGGGATTATGGGCTCCGCAAAACGGACTCCCTCGTTTTCAATATCGAACTTGAAACGCTGACGGTACAGGTAGTAGCCAGGCGCGATGTCATACTCGGCAATCAGGCTATTGCCCTCTACCTTGGCGGTTAACTGAAAGGCTTGTTCGGGTCGCAATAGGTCATCATCTTGTATGGCTGACACGATGGAAGGTACTGTGATAAATGATACAGCGAACAATATGAGCGACAAGATCCATGCTACAGGCTTTGTTTTGAGGGTTTTTAAAACAATCATGTTATTGGTCATGTTTCATATGTTTCATATATTGAGTTAAGGCGTATTCAGCTAAAAGGAATTGAATGAATTAGGTTGATTCAGTATTAATGGGTTGAATGCTCCAGTGATCTAGCACTAGTAGAGTGTATTTAGGTCGAAATGTTTCGATATATCCTCGATATAACTCATGGTTAGAATGTTTGTCTAAATTGTCATTTCAAGCAAGCCATTGTAAAGCATCGAAAAGCAATCATATACACACTTTGTTAACGCATCATTAATCAATATAAGTGATAAGCAAGCTGACTCAGTAGATTGATAGTGAAAACAACTACAAAGTAAATGGTATCAATTGCGGCGGCCAAACCAATATCATGGCATGATTAGATGGATTATGTTGCCGACTTGACCTCAGTTTTCAGGCGTAGCTGAGCGATGTTGTTAATAACTTAAATATATTTGCTGTATATTAAAACGCATAGCGCGTTATTTTAAGTAGTCAATCTTGACTTATTCATTTCAAAGGTTCATTTGAACGGCTCATTTGGAAAGCGAATCAAACAGGTCACTAGCGTAGTCTCACGAGGGTTATATGTTTCCAGTTATCACAGTACTATTTTTGCTAGTCCCCATAGTAGAAATATTTTTACTCATTCAGGTGGGCGGCATGATCGGCGCGCCATGGACTATTTTACTAGTGGTACTGACTGCGGTCATTGGTGTTAGGTTGCTTAAAATACAAGGCGTATCGACGTTAACGCGTGCACAGAACAAAATGCAAAGCGGACAGATGCCCGCTCAGGAAATGCTCGAAGGAATGGGATTAGTCGTGGCAGGCGCATTTTTGCTAACACCCGGTTTTTTTACCGATACCGTTGGTTTTTTACTACTATTTCCACCGACCAGAGTTTGGCTAGTGAGTAAAATTTCGACATCATTGATGTCGTCAGGACGATTTGTACAAACACCGTTTAACTCTGGTACACCGTTTGATTCAACGGTACAAAAACCGACCAAGGACTCCAATGTGATAGACGGCGTCAATTATACTCGCGAAGACTAGTTACTATTTCATAGTTTCAATCCCTATACGTACAACTTCTGTACTGACGGTATCTATGCTTTCAACCTAGCCATACTGACTCGCATCTCAGGGTAGGCTAGCCGGGTTCTACCTTTCAAATCGCCATCAAATATTTATTTTTGTACCAGTGGCTTGAAACTCTTCATTTTACCCCCCATATCGCTTGACTAAGAAAGACTGCTGACTATGATTGGCACTCGCTTGCTGAGAGTGCTAACTCACAGGAAATTCTAACCGGCTAGCTCGTAGGCTAGAAGGGTATTTTTTAAACCATAAAA
>JBLHID010000130.1:0-7793 GCA_047615545.1 Polaribacter sp. | reverse complement strand
GACATCTCGATTGCTTCCGGCTTCGAAACCCAGTCCTACTTTTCCTACAGCTACCATAAGCTATTTGGCAGTACGCCACGCGGGCATCGCACGAAGGTCGCTACCGAACTACAAAGCTAACATCATTCTATTGTCAGATCATGCCCAGCACGCCGTTCCTCGCGTTACCTGTGCCGATAGCGATTTTATCTTGAAGACATCGCCAAAACAGACATTATATAGTGACCTGCTTTAGCGCCCGAAAATCGGCGATACATGCTATCTCTGACAGTAACAACAAGGAAATTCAATTTATATCAGCTAGTTGCAGCGATATATTTTTTAGTGACTGCTATCGAGCACTGTGCCTCTCGGCCGTGCATGGCAACAAGGTATTGTAATTCTTACCACATATTGAGATCGATCAAATGGCTTATCACCACTCCTCAAATGGTCACTACTTTCTTGGTACGATTTCAAAATAAAATTGAAATGATCGCATTCCTTGCATGCAGGATATTAAAGGTGCTACAAGGCTCAATGGCTAGAAAAAACTTATCATTACTCGCAACCTGTCAGGGACTGATGATGTCCTGTACCTCGTTGACGATAGCAACCTCTGCGCTGGTAGGGGTCTTACTCGCGCCTACGCCTGTGTTGGCTACATTGCCACTTGGGCTAACTTATGGCTGCATGATGTTGATGATGATACCGGCATCTTTGTTTATGCGTCGTTATGGTCGTCGGGCTGGATTTGTGTTGGGTGGCTGTGCTGGAATGATTGGCGGTACCACATCGGCTGTGGGTATTTACACCAGTAGCTTCTTACTTTTCTGCATTGGTTCTATCATCTTTGGTGTCGCGAGCGGGTTTGGACAATACTATCGGTTTGCTGCTACAGAAGTCGTCGATGAATCATATAAAAGTCGGGCGATATCATGGGTATTATTGGGTGGCCTTGTTGCTGCTTTTATCGGTCCAAATGCGGCAAGCCTGACACGCGATCTAATTCCCGATGCGCTATTTAGTGCGTCTTATGCTCTAGTCGCACTATTTAGTTTATGCATAGTCGTCACGCAATACTTTATTAGAATCCCAAGCCCATCCGCCGAAGAGTCAAGTGGCCATAAACGCCCGCTTCGACAGATACTCACTCGTTCTACATTCATAGTGGCGGCGCTATGTGCAATGGTCGCTTATGGCACCATGAATTTATTAATGACAGTAACACCGCTAGCGATGCATGATCGCGAAATGGCCTTCGGTGCAACCGTGCTCGTTATTCAGTGGCATATAGTTGGCATGTTTGCCCCATCATTTTTCACGGGTAGTCTTATCGATCGGTTCGGGGTTTTAAAAATAACGCTTGCTGGCGCTCTGATTCTGGTGGCCTGTGCAGCAGTCGCGCTGTCGGGGCAGTTGTATTCACACTTTGTGATTGGCTTGGTTATGCTCGGTATCGGCTGGAACTTCCTTTATATTGGTGGCACCACACTATTAACAGAATCCTATTTACCCGCAGAGAAAGGTGCGGTGCAGGGCATAAACGAGTTTCTGGTTTTTTCGGCCACCACACTGACTGCATTCACTTCGGGCTATTTGCACTACAAATATGGCTGGGAAACATTAAACCAATATGCCATTCCGGTAGTTTGCGTTACGGCTTGTATTATTATTTGGTTCGGTTGGTCTCGATATCGGAATCAGCAAGCGCAACTAGCCTAAGTCATATGCGGTTCGATTTAGTTGACCCTATCACCCCGAACATAGGCTGTTTGATATGAGTCTGTTCTCTCAGTTACTCGACCCTCCAATCAATTTACTTCCCAGAGATGGCGAGGCCAATTATCATGGCGTCGTTCTTATAACTGACACGGCTGATTATTTCTTGGCGTGCTTGTTAAACAACATCGAATGGAAAAACGATGAGGCGATTATTTTCGATAAAAAGGTGATAACGAAACGTAAGGTTGCCTGGTATGCCGACCAACCATTTGATTACACCTATTCAAAAGTAACTCGGTCAGCATTGCCGTGGACTAGCGAACTACTTGAAATGAAAAAAACAGTAGAGACAATCAGCGGCGAAACATTCAATTCATGTTTGCTCAATTTATATCACAATGGTGACGAAGGTATGGCCTGGCATAGTGATAGCGAAAAGCAGTTAAAGCCAAACGGCGCGATTGCATCGGTCAGTTTGGGTGCAGAACGTCAGTTTTTTTTCAAGCATAAACAAAGCAAAGAAAGCCATTCTACACTTTTACAACATGGTAGTTTACTGGTCATGAAAGGAGTGACCCAAACCCACTGGATGCACCGACTGCCACCGACTAAAAAAGTGAATGATCCACGAGTTAACTTGACCTTTAGAACCATTGTGAGCAGGTGATAAGTTGTTTCAATTTGACCGCTTAAGTTGTGCTAGTCGGTCTTCGCTTTTATTGCCAGTTCACCACCAAGTGACCAAACATAGCTAACTCGTTTCGTTTTGCAATAGAATATACACTCATGGCTGACGCATACTTGTTGAGAATGGCTTCTGTTTATGCACCCAAATGGAGCGGATTTCCGATGGTGAAATACTTATTGCTCCAATTTGAAATCCATGGTGTTATGCGCGCCCAAATCAACAGATTTAACTCTTTACAGGTAGCTATACAATGAGCCGTTTTAGCATGTTGCAGGAATTAATTACCAGCCTGTCGGAACGCAGCCTGGGCTTATTTGCACCCGCAAGCAACGCTAAGCCGGATGTTGATACATTGCTGAAATGGTGCGATACCTTGCTATCGCGTAAGGGTGAGGCTTCTGGCGTTGCTTGGGCGCAAAGGCTATTGGAAGGTTTTCGCGCACTGGATGACAAGTCGCGGCTGGTATTTTATCGTGAGTTAGCGAAGCGCTATCAACCTGATCCGGTTGACGTGCTGAAAAAAGCGACAGACTATACAGAGGACCAAAATGCGGAGACATTAAAGCAATTAATCATTGTGGTGGAGCCTCAGCGACAGGAGTTGTTTCGACGTTTGAATTTGGCGCCTAATGGCACGAGAACTTTGGTTGCGTTGCGTCAGGGATTGTTCCAATACCTGAAGCAGGTGCCCGAATTAAAAGCGGTTGATAATGACTTAAAGCATTTGTTTAGCTCTTGGTTTAATCGAGGTTTTTTGATTCTTCGCCGCATAGACTGGAGCACACCAGCCTCGTTGCTGGAAAAGATAATTCGATACGAAGCAGTTCACGAAATCAATGGCTGGGATGATTTACGTCGACGCGTGAACCCGTCTGATCGACGCTGTTTCGCGTTCTTTCATCCAGCCCTTGGTGAAGATCCGCTCATCTTTGTAGAAGTCGCCTTAACACGAGAAACTCCGGCCTCTATTGCAGAGGTGCTCGATGAGAATCGTCAGCCTAATAGTGAAGAGAAGGCTACCACAGCAGTGTTCTACTCTATATCAAATTGTCAGGACGGTTTACGAGGCGTGTCTTTCGGTAGCTTTCTGATAAAACAAGTTGCTCGCGAACTATCTCTGGAATTACCGTCACTGAATCGGTTTGTTACGCTCTCCCCCGTGCCTGATTTTGTCCGTTGGTTAAGGTCTAATAGCGATGAAGTCACAGCAAGTCGTTGTGCAGCAGCACTGGAGATTATAGACCAGCCCGATTGGGTCGAAGATGAAGAAAAGAATGCTGCAGCTAAGAAATTGTTAATGCCACTGGCAGCCCATTATTTAGTGAAAGTGCAGTACAAAAATTTACCGCTCGACCCAGTCGCCCGTTTTCACATTGGGAACGGATCGTCGTTAGATCGAATTAATTGGGCTGCAGATACATCAGCTCAGGCAATGCAGCAGTCAGCGGGCATTATGGTGAACTATCTTTATGACCTGGATGAAATTGAAGTGAATCATGAAGCCTGTGCTGAGAAGGGGATAGTCACCGCATCAAGAAATGTAACAGGTTTGTTATAGCGTCAATTAAGAGTTCAGACATACGAAAGACGACAGCAGAGTATTTTCGCTAGTGAATACTCGCAGTTTTATTATCCGCCTACAATTGGGCATTGTTTTGATATACGAGTAGAGGAAACTATATGATCAATTTAGAACTATTTGAAAGCCTCTCGTCAACACTTTTGAGTTCGTTTGCTGACAAGCCCACAACACTGACGCCTGGCCAAACTGAGGCGAGTAAGATGCTTTGGACTTCTAGCGATGAGACAACCAAAATAGGCGTGTGGGAAGGTACACCTGGTCGCTTCACCGCAGATCGTACTGCTGCCGGTGAGTATTGTCATATAATATCCGGCCGCGCCACAGTGAGGGATGCTGACGGTGGCAATGCGCGTGATATAGGGGTAGGCGACCTGCTGGTTCTGCCGCAGGGTTGGACTGGCGAATGGGTTATTCACGAGCATATGCGCAAGTTGTTTGTGATTGACGCGTCGTCCTCAGAATAGGCGCAGTTCTCTCTGGTGTAAGGTTGGTGTTTGCTTTCGCCACGACAGCGATTCTTTTCGTTTTGAAGCAGTATGAAATAACCCGCTTGAACGAGGGTTATTTAGTCAACCTATGTGCATAGCTTCTTCGTGGTCGAAAAGCACAAAATTATTATGCTTACTGACAGTGACATGAAGTGAGTTGTATTAATCAGAGTCGCCTTGATATTATCGGTTGACAGGTCGGCACTCAATGTCGATACTACGCGCCTATTTTTTTTATAGTCCATTTTTATAATCCCATGTTTATGGGCATACACCGGAGTTTACCTTGGCGAATACACCTTCAGCTAAAAAACGCGCAGGTCAGGCAGAGCAACGTCGACAGCGCAATGCAAGTCAACGTTCCATGATGCGTACCTACGTCAAGGCAACTGTCGCTGCTATAGCAGCATCTGATAAAGTTTCTGCAGAATCTGCTTTCAAAAATGTTGTTCCTGTACTGGATAGTTGTGCCGGCAATGGCATTATCAGTAAGAACAAAGCTGCTCGTCATAAAAGCCGTTTTAATGCTCAAATCAAAGCGCTATAGTTGTAAACCATAGTGCGTAAAAAGGCCGGATTTATTCCGGCTTTTTTTTGCCTGCAATAATATGGGCTAGAAGATAGGCCCAAACCTTGATGCCTGATGGTCAACGGGTATGGGATTAAGCCCTAATGGACATTGGCTGTCGATTGTACAATCGGCCATCAAGTAAAGTGTTATTCAGCTACCCATTCCTGACTGATCAGGGTTGCCTCGGCTGACAGTATTTTACCGTTGAAGTGATCCTGGGGGTTTATGACACCCACACCTTTCGGCGTACCGGTCATGATGATGTCCCCATCGTTTAGTGTCATAAAACTGGAAATTTCCTGCAAGATTTCCTGTGGCTTATAAATCATCAAGGGATACCCGGCACTTTGGGTTTCTCTGCCGTTAATTTCGAGTTGAAGGCCGAGTGATTCGATAGGCGTGTCGCCAAGTGGAATGAATTCACTGAAACAGGCGGCTCCATCAAAAGCCTTAGCTCGCTCCCATGGCAATCCTTTTCCTTTTAGGCGAAATTGTAGGTCACGTTTTGTTAGGTCAAGACCGAATCCAACGGCCTGTAATCTCCCCTGTTTTACCGTAAAGCAAATCTCACCTTCGTAATGAATTGGTTCGTCTATAGTGCTTCGCAACTTATTTGATATAGATGAATTCGGTTTGATGAATATCACCATGCTATCCGATATTTCATTGCCAAGCTCCTGAATGTGCTCAAGATAATTTCGGCCAATGCAGACAATTTTGGATGGTGTTATTTGCTCTGATGCAAGTTTGATTGTGTTCATTGCGTGCTATTCCCAGCGTTGTAAGATCTCTAGTTAGTATAAGGCATTCAGTGTATTTATGGTTCAGTTAGCGTTCAGATAGTCTGGGTTAAGGTATCGCCATCGTTCAGCAATAACAGGAGATACCGATGAAGAAGGTTCAGATGACTAAAGCTAAATTGTTAGAAAGCGGGGTTTTAAAGAGCATGATCTCAAAGTTAAAAGCCCCACTCGTTTCAGCCTTGTTGGTGCTTGGGTTGGCAGTGAGTCCAGTGCAGGCAAGCCACTACCATGACGTGATTGCGCCGCTGGCGACTGTCGCTGTACTGACCTACCTATTTAATAATAACCGTCATCACTCTTCATACAGGAGTAGGACTTATTATAGTTATGGCTATAAAAGTAAAGGCCAGCACCGTAGGCCCCAGCGGCAAACTCGTCGTAAGCATAGTCACAGTTCTGGTGGTTATAGTAACCATTCGAAAAGTCGTTATCAGCACTAAGTAGCCGATATTGATAATGCACTTGTAAAGGCAATAGTAATGAAAATACGTAATCAAATCTTAGCCACTGGACTTATTCTAGCCTGCTCTTCCGCACTGTTTGCGCAGGATGGAATGCTGGTTTCACGTTCTGCTGGAAAGCTGCTCCATGACGATAGTATCGACCTTTATCAGACGGTCAAGTCGCAAAGCTTGTATACGAAGCCAGCTCCCGATCTGGCAAGGATCCATGCTCGGCCAGAGGAAAATACGGGTAATAGACAAACAGGTATCGCTAACAGGCATGACCAGTACTTTGAAATTTACAGCGCAGATGTACAGACGTTGTCCGACCTCGACTACGACGGCTATTACCATGCTTTAAATGTAAACTTTGATATCGACGTTAGTAATGAAGGTGCAACCGTATACGCCAAACTTTTTCTAAGCCGTGATGGCGGCCTCTGGAGCCATTACAACACGACTGATTTGTTCAATATTTATAGTGATGATAGTGGTGACCATTACGAGGTCGAAACCGAATTACTTGAAGGATACCCACCTGGCTATTACGACATATTGATCGAAGTTTATAGTCTGAACCATATGGATATGGTGGCAAGCCAAAGACTAAACTATCACTACCTTGGACACGACGTCATGCTGGAAGATTTAAGCTGGGAGGGAAGCGGCGCATACACCAGCGGATACAGCGGATACAGCGGATCATATTCAGAATCAACGTGGACATATGGTGGTGCAGGCAGTGTTTCATTGTTCTGGTTAATACTAGTTTTGCTGGTTGCGGTCGCAGGCAGAGTAGCGGTTACGTTAACCCCCCAAAAACGATAACCCAGACAGTCGTAAAGAATAAATACTGTCCCTGCCCTGCGATCTCTTTTTTATCAGACCATAACTGAGTTGGAGGAGAGTGAAGCGCGACTAAGTGAATGAAGGTAAGTCCCGCATCACTCTTTATGCCGAATATTTTCCAAGGTGATAGCGGACTCGTTCAGAATCCAGTCCCTTACCAATTTAGCCTGTGGCGATAATTCAATCCGAGACGACCAAATCAGGTGAAACTCTTCTCCGGTCACCCAGCTTTTCGGATAGGCCTGAACCAATAGCCCGCGCTCGATTAATGAGTCGACGACATGTTTCCAGCCCATTGCGATACCTTCACCCGACATAGCGGCCTGAATTACCAGTGCGTAATCGTTCAAGCGTAAACCTTCCCCACTGTCGATATAGTCGACACCAAAAGCAGCGAACCAGTCTTTCCATTTTGGACGCGGCCGAAATGGCTCTTCAAGGTGAATAAAGAGGTGCCGACTAAGGTCATCAATAGAACTAGGTTGACCGTATTTTGTAATATAGGCATTGCTCGCAATCGGGATGAGTTTTTCTGTCGCGATACGGCTCGACTGATAACCAGACCAATGGCCTTTACCGCGTCGAATGCCGAGGGATACGTTTTCATCTTCTAGGTCAGAGTCCTTATCAACGACCTGCAATCGTAGGTCGATAGTGGGGTAGCT
>JBLHID010000129.1:0-7939 GCA_047615545.1 Polaribacter sp. | reverse complement strand
CTTTCAGCTTTGCTTCGGGCCAAAGTATAGCGCCGGGTGCGATGCCGTTAATTCGCACCTCTGGTGCCATATCTAATGCGAGTGATTTGACTAGCATTTGATTGGCAGCCTTGGCGCTACAATACAGGCTATGATTTTTTAACGGCGATGTCGCGTAAATATCGAGCAAGTTAATAATGCAGCCATTGCTTTTTTTAAGGGCAGGGTAGCAAGCCTGTGACAAGAATAATGGCGCTTTTAAATTGCTGCCGAGTAGGTCAGTCCAATGTTGTTCGGTTATTGTCCCTAAAGGCGTCGCGTAAAAGCTCGATGCGTTGTTAATCAAAATATCTAATTGACCAAAAGCTAGAGACGCTTTTTGAGCCAGCGCCTCAATAGCGCTGATGTCCGATAGCTCGGCTTGATAGCGTATCGATGACCCGGGTCGCAGACTATTGAGCTCGGCTTCGAGCGCTTGGGCATTGATACTTGACGTATGACTCACATTATCCTTGGCATCAGCACCACCAGTATCTCGATGATGGATGATGAGATTTGCGCCATTTTGATGTAGAGTCCGCGTAATTTGCGCACCAATTCGGTTGGCTGCGCCAGTGACTAGGGCGGTCTTTCCAGCAAGCAGTTGTTTTTTAGGCAATATTTTTCCAGATCACAGAACTTAAGAGAGTACACAGAAGGAATGTCATCATATCATTCTCAGGAACAGACGCTAGCGCAATTGCCAGAACCCAGCGCGCTCGAGATCGAGCATAGCAGCGAGTTAATCGAGCTGATTGTTAGCGAAATCGGGCTGCATGGTGTCATGTCGTTTAATGAGTATATGAATCGAGTTTTGTATGAGCCAGGGCTTGGCTACTACAGCGCAGGTACGACGAAATTTGGGGCTGCGGGTGACTTCATCACAGCACCAGAATTGTCGCCTTTGTTTGGGCGCTGTCTAGCTCAACAATGTGAGTCAATATTCGCACAAGGATGCGCTCGTCAATTACTTGAATTTGGTGCTGGGAGTGGGCGACTATGCGAACAGATCCTGTCGAGTTTAACCAAGCTGGTACGCTATAACATCATCGAAGTAAGTGCTGATTTAAAGGCTCGTCAGCAACAATATTTGCGTGGTAAATTATCTCCCGATGTATTCGACACAATACAATGGCTAGATGCATTGCCGACTAATTTTGATGGCATTATGTTCGGAAATGAAGTGCTCGACGCGATGCCAGTTAACGTGGTCTTAAAAGACGGCGAATGGCAAGAGTTGGGCGTAGGTTTTGACGACGGACGATTTGTCTGGCAGCCCTATATTAAACCTTGTGACATCGGCGAAAGTAAAGTTGAAGAAAGTGACGCAATAAATACCATTAAAAAGATAGAGGCCGATATGATTGAGGCCGGTTTTGCAGCCTTGCCAGAGGGTTATTGCACCGAAATCAACTTGAACTACAGACCTTGGCTCGAAGCATTGTGGGCGAGCTGTCATCAGGCGGTTATATTGATGATCGATTATGGTTATGAGCAGGCGCAGTATTATCACCCCGACCGCAGTAGCGGCACCCTCACTTGTTACTATCGGCACAGAACCCACCCCGATCCTTTTGTCTACCCAGGCTTGCAGGATATCACTGCATTTGTCGACTTTGACGCCTTTGCAGATGCGGCGATTGAGGTAGGGTTTACCGTTTGTGGACTGACTACCCAGCGTCAGTTTTTACTTCACAACGGTTTGTTAGAAGCCGCACAAGAACTAAGTGAAACGGGTGATACCCAGGCACAGATTGAAGTGGCCCAACAGGTCAAAACATTAACGTTGCCAAGTGAAATGGGTGAGAGGTTTCAAGTAGTTGCTTTACAGAAAAATTTGAATATAGAGATTCAAACGCTGGCAACAGTGACTGGCGGGAGATAATGGATACAGTTCAAATAGTCATACTGGCGATTGTTCAGGGGCTTACCGAGTTTTTACCGGTATCGAGTTCGGCACATTTGATTTTGGTGCCGATGTTGTTGCAGTGGCCAGATCAAGGGCTGGTGTTTGATGTCGCAGTGCATGTTGGGTCGCTAATTGCGGTGCTAGTTTACTTTCGGGTTGAAGTGATTGATATGTTGGTTGCCTGGACTCGAAGTTTAGTTGGTGGCGGGGTGACTTCGAATAGTCGTCTAGCGTGGTGGGTGATTTTGGGTACGGTGCCCGCAGTTATTATCGGGTTTTTGTTCAAGGATATAATTGAATCTGATTTACGCTCGCCATGGGTGATTGCAATAACCACAATCGTTTTTGCATTGTTGCTTTGGTTTGCCGATACACGCAAGTCGAAACAACGTAACGAGTATGACTTGAAGCTACCCGATGTCGTCACGATAGGTTTATTTCAAGCCATCGCATTAATTCCAGGTACTTCCCGCTCCGGCATTACGATGACTGCTGGGCTTCTACTGGGTATGACTCGCCAAGCGGCGGCGAGGTTTTCATTTTTATTGTCGATACCCCTTATCCTCGCGAGTGGTGTGTTACAAACAGCAGAGCTGACGCAGTCCGTTCAATCGATTGACTGGTATGCCTTGAGTGTCGCGATTATTTTATCGGCTATCAGTGCGGGTCTATGTATTCATTTGTTCTTACGCTTGATTGAAAAAGTAGGGATGATGCCTTTTGTGATCTATCGATTGTTGTTGGGCGTGGTATTGATCGCCTTATTGCTTTAGTTTTATGGATGCGCTTTATGATTAAGGACACCCAATTTTACTTGCATCTTCGGCCACTCTGGTTTGGGTTGGCTTGTGTTCTGTTGTTAGTGGTGGCTGTGCTGTCGTTAGCACCAGTTACTCCTAATATCGGCGGCAGTGATAAGTTGGGACATTTTTTGGCTTATGCTGTGTTATCAATTGTCTTTAGCGTCATCATTCGGCAGCGTAAATCACTGTGGTGGGTGTTATTTGGTTTGATTATCTTCGGCATTTTGATGGAATATTTACAGGGCTTAACCGGGTATCGATATGCCGATCCGGAGGATGCGTTAGCCAATAGTATGGGTGTCGTGTTTGGCTCGTTGTTCCACTTTTCACCTTTACGGCGTGTTCTGTTAAAGGTGGATGCTTACTTACATCGTTTGCGTTAGCACTTGTTTCTCTGACTTGATTAACTCAAGTCGCAAGTTATGGATAGCTTCACCGAGCGCTTTGCCTTGCAAGTCACTTTGGGTGACTTTACTGATGTCAGCGGTACAAATCTTATCGGCTAGCTGATTAAGAAATTCAGCTTGAGGGTAGGGCGCGTTTTCGAAACTTGTTCGACCCCGAGCATCAGATGAGCAGGCCCGCACCATTTTTTTGAAGCGCTCGGGCTTTCGAAATACATCTGTCTTAGCAAAGAGCTTGAGTAACGTGGCGGGTTTAAGGTCGAATGCTCGGTGTACGTGCGTGTGGTATTCGGTTGTGATCAATGCCAACTCAGTATGGGCTTTGGGTACTTTCCACCGCTTGCAAAAAGACTTCACTAATTTTACGCCACGTTGCTCGTGACCATGGTGACTTGGCAATATATCGGTGGGCGTGGTGGCTTTGCCTAAATCATGCATGAGCACCGCGAATCGGGTTTCTATATCAAAATTAAGCTCGGCGCTTTTTTCTAGGGCCATCATGACGTGAATGCCGGTGTCGATTTCAGGGTGATATTTTGCCGTTTGTGGCACACCATAAAGGCCATCTATTTCGGGGAAAAGAGTTGCGAGAACGTCACATTCACGCAATGTCTCGAAGAATATTGATGGGTTGCTTTCACCGAGTGCGCGTGACATTTCTGTCCAAACGCGTTCGGCCACCAGTGTACCCAGTTCGCCACTTTCACCCATTGTGCGAATCAGTTGAATGGTTTCTGGTGCCAGCTTAAACCCAAGATGGTGGAACCGGGCGGCGAATCGGGCGACTCTCAAAACCCGTACAGGATCTTCGACAAAGGCGTATGAGACATGGCGAAGGATACGTTTTTTGAGATCAGCTTGACCGCCGTAGGGGTCGATTAATACACCGTTTTCATCTTCCGCAATGGCATTGATGGTTAGATCACGACGCGATAAATCCTGCTCGATAGTAATCAATGGATCAGTATCAAATTCGAAGCCATGGTAGCCTGGGCCAGTTTTTCTTTCGCTGCGCGCAAGTGCGTATTCTTGCTTTGTTTTTGGGTGCAAAAAAACAGGAAAATCTTTACCAACCGATTGATATCCTGCATTTCGCATTTGCTCGATGGTTGCGCCAGTAACAACCCAGTCGGTGTCGGTAATAGGTAGACCGAGCAAACGGTCGCGTACACAGCCGCCTACCGTATAAGTTTTCATGATGCCGTTTTCATTTCTTGGGTTTTATGGTCGCGCTGTGGTTAAACGAATGATCTTGTCTGAAGTCATCGTAGTGTTTTTTGCGGCTGAATAAGACGCCAATGCTTTGAATATGTTGAGTCAGACTGGTTGTGCCACGATCACTGTTATCGCAAACGCTAGGTGTTTGCAGCGAGCGATAATTATCCAAGGTGAAGAGTTTGCCAGGTAAGTTTTGTAACACGAAGGCTTGTAGTTTCGAAAGCCCATTACCCAAAGGGACGATGTGGCAGGAGAGCCCCATCGATTTTGTAATCAACTCCAAAATTTGTTTTAGGGTAAATACTTCTGGGCCACAAAGCGGGTAGCGTTTGCCATGGGTTGCTTTGTCATCAATGGCATCGGCTACACTTGTGACCAAATCGCCAACGAAAATGGGTGCGAATTTGCTATTGGGGCAAGCCAGTGGAAAGAAGCCAATGCAGTGATTTAAAATGTTAGCAAATCGGTTGATGAACTGATCATTCGGGCCAAACACGACTGATGGTTGAAAACTGGTAACGTACAAGTCTTTTTGGCCAAATGTATGTAGTAGACTTTCACCTTCGCCTTTGCTTCGTAAATAAAAACTGGTGCCACGGGCTTGATCAGCACCAAGAGCACTCAAATGTAATAGACGTTTGATGTTGTTTTGGGAGCAGGTTGAGACTAATGTCTTAATAAAATCGACATGTACTTTTCTAAAGTCGCCTTTTTTGCGTTCGTGCAAGATACCAATCAAGTTGATGACAGCATTTTGACTTTGGCATAGCTGGTCAAGCTGGGTGTTATCAAACACATTCGACCCTACCACTCGAATGTTGGCATGAACTGATAGTGCTCTGTGCCGGTGTGGTCGGCGACAAGGGACGGTCACCAGGTAGCCTCTATTCGCGAGTACAAACGCTAATTGCTGACCAATAAAGCCACTGCCACCTAAAATTAATACTTTATTGAAAAACATTCAGAAGTCGTCTCAACTTTGTTCTAATTAGCGTTATTGCTTCGTCGGCGCTGCGGTGAACGAGTATTGGGGGCCTTTTTGCCATCTCTAGCATGCTGTGGTGGCTTCGACTTTTTCATTCGAATCGGTGGTAAAGGCGTTGCGACCAGTTCATTGCTGATTGGCATGGTTGGCAATGAGGTTTTGATATAATGCTCAATGTCCATTAAGTTCATTGCATAGTCTTCGCAGGCAAAACTAATAGCGGTGCCCGAATTACCGACCCGCGCGGTGCGGCCTATCCGATGAACATAATCTTCACCCTGATCCGGTAGGTCGTAATTGAAAACATGGGTAACATCGGGAATGTGCAGTCCGCGTGATGCCACATCGGTTGCGATCAGGATTGAATACTCGCCTTCATGAAACTTCTTAAGCAGGCTTTCACGTTTACTTTGTTGTATGTCACCCGAAATGATAGCTGCTTCCAGGCCATTACCTTGTAGAAATTCCCAGATGCGTACGGTCGCGTGTTTGGTGTTGGCGAAAATAATGCTACGGGCTGGTTTTAGCTGTTTAATCAACCCGATTAACAAGGGTATTTTTTCCTGATTGGCGGGGTGGTAAACCGTTTGTGAGATGCGTTCTACCGCTGGCGTATCAGATTGAATCTGAACCAGTTGTGGATCATTCATATGCTCGTAAGCCAGTTCCATGACCTTATGAGCCATGGTGGCCGAAAATAACATGTTCAATCGTTTCTCGGGCTCAGACAGGCGGCGCAGCATAAAGCGCACATCTTGGATAAAACCCATGTCGAACATTCGATCAGCTTCGTCGAGAATCAGCACTTCGACTGATTTTAAGTTGAATATTTTCTGTTTAAAAAAGTCGATCAAACGACCTGGCGTGCCTATGAGAATGTCAACGCCATCGTCAAATTGTTGCTTTTGCTGCTCGTATGCTTTGCCACCGTAGCAAATAGCGAGGTTTAACGGTATATCAGCTAGAAGGGCACTCGCATCGCTATGAATTTGTATTGCTAGCTCTCGTGTAGGGGCGAGTATTAAAGCCCGTGGTTTGCCTTTTGAGGCCACGACTTGATCGGCCGATAGCAGTTTTTGCGCACAGGCGAGTAAAAACGCCATGGTTTTTCCAGTACCTGTCTGCGCCTGACCCGATACATCGTTGCCCTCTAATAGTAACGGTATGGACTCGGCCTGAATGGGCGTGCAATATTTAAAGTTTAGCTTGTCCAGCGCGGCCAACAGGCGTGCATCCAGTGCTAATGAACTGAACTCGATGTCAGTTAAATGTTGGTCACTCATGATTTTTGGGTTTCGCCTGAAGGATTGCAAACGTCTATAGTAGCAAATTGTAAAATAATCTGCGCTGTGATTTGAAAAATGGGTCAATCATCCCAATATATCGTGCTGAGAGTCACCGACTTGTAAAATTCTGATGTAGTATTGGAGTTAACAGTTGTTGACAGTTAGAAAAGATAATATTAATTTGGCTATCGATTTGATATACCCTTATTGACTGGCCCATAGTTCGGAGAAACACGTGAGTGATAAAATTGTTTACCTTTCAGATGAAAGTTTTGAAGCTGATGTACTGCAAGCAGAAGGCCCTGTACTAGTTGATTACTGGGCTGAATGGTGTGGCCCTTGTAAGATGATTGCGCCTATTCTGGAAGAAATTGCCACTGAGTATGATGGGCGTGTAACGGTTGCCAAACTCAATATCGATGAAAACGCCGATACGCCACCTAAGTATGGCATTAAAGGTATTCCTACATTGATGCTGTTTAAAGGCGGTGCTGTTGAAGCAACTAAGGTTGGCGCGTTGTCTAAGTCTCAGTTGACAGCTTTCATCGATAGTAATATCTAGACCACCCTATATCTAACGAACAGGTTATAAAAACTATTTGAAATAGGGTCGTCATTGTGGACGGCCTTATTTTACTGTGCTAGTCTCTGACTAGGATTCGCCATCCTTCCAAATTGGCGGCTTTCAAAAAAAATCAAAATACGTACCTTTTCCCGACTTTTAAGTCTAATTATCCGTCTGAATTTCCCCTAAAACTTTCCGTGTGCATTCTTTATTATGAACCTTAGTGACCTTAAGCAAAAAACCGTTCCCGAATTGATCGATATACTGAAAGGGATGGGTGGTGATCATTCTTCACGTATGCGTCGACAAGATATTATCTTTAGCATATTGAAGGCTCAGGCGAAAAAAGGCGAAGATATTTTCAGTGAAGGAGTATTAGAAATATTACAAGATGGTTTTGGCTTCTTGCGATCTGCCGATAGCTCCTACCTTGCTGGCCCAGACGATATCTATGTTTCGCCTAGTCAGATAAGACGTTTTAATTTACGTACTGGCGACACCATTAGCGGTAAAATCAGACCACCGAAAGATAACGAACGTTATTTCGCACTGCTTAAAGTTGATCAAATAAACTTCGACCTGCCTGAAAATGTTAAGCACAAAGTCTTGTTCGAAAACTTAACACCGCTACATGCGAACAGTCGTCTCAATCTTGAGCGAGGCAATGGCAGTACTGAAGACATTACCGCTCGAATTATCGACATGGTTTCTCCAATTGGTAAAGGCCAGCGTGGTTTAGTGGTTTCGCCAC
>JBLHID010000128.1:0-7966 GCA_047615545.1 Polaribacter sp. | reverse complement strand
AAAATCACTATTTTTAGAGGTGCCCTTATCTATATCAGCCGCCTTTAACAGGGGCTAGTACGATGATGTCATCGCTTTCACTAATTTGGGTTGATGAAAATTGAGTAGTATCAATTTTTTTGTCGTTGTGGAGCACCAGATAAGGCCTGCCTTCGGGTAAGGGGAGTTTTTTGAGTAGTTGTTCAAGTGTCTCCCCGGAACCAAAACTCATGGTGTAATTGCCAGCGCTTTCACCCGCTGGCATATAGTGGCGCAATTTGCCAAATACCTTAATCGTTACCTGCATCCTATTATTTAGCGATGAATGGCTTAACGAAGTCTAATTTGACTGGGTCTATTATCAATGAGGCGAATTTCATTGGGTCTAGTTTAACTCAGTCCCAAGCGAGTAAGCGTGTCAGCTTTTGGTCGCCCGTCTTCATCCCAACCACGTAGTTCGTAATATTCAGGTAACATTTCACCAAGACGACACACTAGCCCTTTTCCTGTACCGGCTTCGGCTGGCTCTTCGAGAATTCGCTTGGGCAGGGTATCGTCTGCCTTGCTAAGCCCGGCTAATAAATTGAATTGACGTTCTAGATTCCAAATACGCTCGCCGGTTTGTTTTAATCGGTCCATGTCCCAGTTGCCTTCACAAGCACCGTCAACCAGCTCGAGGTAATCGTCCAACGTCCAGCCACAACCACCCGGAAACAGACATAGTCCACTGGAATCAATGAAGGAAATCTCATCTTGCGAGTTTTTGACTATTGCTGCCTTGCCTTCAATCTCGGTGGTATCAAAGTCGCTTTCATAGGGGTCGGCACGCATATGACAGGCACCCCGATTGTTGGTTGCATAAGCTAGCCCCATGCCCTGCATGCTTCTACCATCGTAGCCAGCAAACTCCTGACCTTTCACCGACATGGATAAATCAGGGTGGCCATATTTCGCTGTGAGCCTCTTCGAACCCATGGCGATATCTTTACCAAAGCCTTCGCTACGAGCCGTCAGCTCAGAAATAGTGACTAGTGCTTGCGCAGAACCAAATACCAGTTCGATACCACCAGTATCTTTTTCGGTAATCGCACCAATGTCAAATAACTCCATCGCTGCAGCAATAGAACCACCAAGAGAAATAGGATCCATACCATATTCATTACAGAGGAACCCAGCGTAGGTGGCGGCATCAATATCATCGACACCACAAGCGGCGCCAAGTGCATAGGCAGACTCATACTCCAGTCCACCGGAGGCTTTGTGGTATTGAGGCTTATCTTTAACTGAAAAGTGAGTTGGGTCTATTTTGCAAATTCGACCACAGCCAATGGTGCAGCCAAAACAGGCACCGTTGGTAACCAGGTTGGTATGGCCATTTTCATTGGGCGTTTGCATCGCACTAGGATTGAGTTTTTCAGTACCCTCAAATCGTACCTGTCGGTTATTGCGGGTCGGTAAACTGCCAAAGCTATTTGTGACGTCAATCATGTCCAGCGTGCCATCTCGTGACATACCTTCACGATCAGTCATACGGGCATTCACCGCATTCACTGTTTTCATAAAATGTTCTGGGTTGGCACTCTTCACGCCCACTGTGCCACGTACACCGATTGACTTAAGGTTCTTTGAACCCATGACCGCTCCGACGCCTGAACGGCCGGCCGCTCGGTGCAAATCGTTTACAATACAGGCGTACCGACATAGGTCTTCACCTGCCAGACCAATAGAGGCAAAGCGCATTAATGGATCGCTATACTTTTTTTGTAGAAGGCCTTCAGTTTCCCAAACAGTTTTACCCCAGATTTCACTGGCATCGCAGATTTCGACCTTCTCGTTTTCGATATGAAGATAAACCGGTTTTTCAGATTTGCCTTCAACAATGACGAGGTCATATCCAGCTAACTTGAGCTCGGCGCCGAACTTACCGCCAGAGTTGGAGCAGGCAATCGCATCAGTTAATGGGCCTTTAGTGATGACTGACCAGCGTCCACCGGTCGATGCCATGGTGCCGGTTAATGGACCTGTCGCGAAAATGAGCTTGTTCTCAGCTGATAGAGAATCGACGGCGGGGTCCATTTCTTCGAGTAGGTACTTGGTGCCAAGTCCGCGTTGCCCCAAATAATCGTTGGCCCACGTCATATTCAATGGTTCGATGTCGCAACTACCAGTGGTTAAATTGACTCTTAGTATTTTTTGCTGCCAGCTCATTGAATACTCCTCGGTGTTTAATATTTGTCAGCGGTGATTGTATCTCTAGTTGTGATTCGTTCACAGTGGTAATGCGGTGTAATGTCGAACTGAGTGTATTAGACAGCCTAATTGAAGTTCGATGCCGTATCTAAGCAGCAGTTTTTAAGGGAATGAGTGGGAGGTGCCTCGAGGCAGATAGTGACTTCACCTAAAATCGGGGAGCGTTTCAGGTGGAAGAATAGCCGTGTTTGATTATGTGTAACGTATCTGCCATTAGTGCTGTCTATCACTAAAAATTAAATTAGCGACAACTATATGCTCATTAGTTCTGCTTTATGGTTCTGGTTATTTTATCGAAGAAAACCACCTGGTTTGATCTGGGTTCATTCATTTTACTTACTCCATAGTTATAAATACCCATCTTCAATTTAACTTCCCCGTCACTTTTGATGGCGGGGTGATTTAATCGCTGAAAAAATTTTTCCCCATTGACAGAAATTTTCATTGTTCCTCGTTCGTCTGCATATACAGCTATTTCATATTTTATATCAATCCAGTTATCTACTTGCTCTGAAGCTGGGATGACGCGCGTCATTAGAGTTATTTTTGAAATATTCCAATTAAAACCATCATATGTTCTGAAGGTGATTCCTGTAGAAGGGCCTGCCCATGTAACCATAACAGGACTAGAGTAATGCTGGTCTGCTGTCGTGTTCAACTGACCTGAGAATATAGTGGGACTTCCATTTTGTTTAAGGTCAGTGGTTTTGGGTATAAACATTGAATATTCGTAAGTAACGGTGCTTCCAGATTTGACGCCTTTACCATCGTAAAATTCAACCTAAGATCTATCATTAGTGCGGTCATCCCACCCATCATCACGAGAACAAGCGTTGGGTTTAACTGTAATCTGTACCATTTTTTCGCCAACTCTTGGGCTTACGATGGCATTGCCACCTACTATTAGGCATCCACCTTTAGGAGTTGTTTTGTGGTGAGACACGTTAATTGGAAAATTTGTAACTGTTGGTATTGTTGAGTTGTGCTTGCATTCGTTAATCAAGTTCGACTGTGAAAAACGTGTTTCAGCACAGGCGAAGAGGGCTGTGATTAGTAGGCAATAAAGCGTAATTTTTATTTTCATACTATGATGAAACGATTGGGTGTTCTTAGTAGTCCAGCGAGGCGGTCTGAGGTATGCAAGTAAATCTGCTCGAACGATTATTACCTAGTATGAACGTTTAATCTATAGAAAGGCATTAGGAGGTAACTGCTGGCTTGAAACGAACCTCCGGACGTTAGTTACCCTATACTATTACTAAGTTATTCCAACGTGACTGAATAACCAGACCGAAATTCGCTAATATGCTCTAATCTTTTTGCTCAATCGCCTCCGGCAACTGATAGCAATTCAAGGTTGGAGTTGTTAGGCTGCTCACTTTGTTAACCCCATATTAAGAGATTGAATAATTTTAAAATGATCAAAGTAATTATTGAACGTGTCATAGCCGAAGGTTTGGAGTCTCATTATGAAAAGGCAGTTGGAAATTTACTTAATGTAATGACTAATGCGCCTGGATATATTTCGGGCGAATCGTTAATTGACGCACAAACGCCTAATCACTACGTTGTCATCGCTCGCTGGTCGACAGAAAGTGCTTGGATAAACTGGTTTCATTCGGAAGAACGGAAGCATGTGCTATTGGTTGTTGCGCCATTCCTGCAAAACGATGAGAAGTGCACGCTGTTAAAGTCTCTGGCCTACCACAAACACTCTTAAGCGCTGTTTTTTTGTTGCCAATGCCTTATCAATGGAGGCTGTTTAATAGCAGCTAATCAATGAAGGGGAAGGGCATTTTTAGAGATGGACGTAAATCTATTGTGGTCAAATTTAGTCAGTAAATAGTCTACTATTGTTTGATCTTTCGGGTATGATCCCGCCCAAGTCAGCTGGATAATCGCTGGTCACAATATCTTCATGGTATTAGGGCTGGAGGAAAGTCCGGGCTCCACAGGACAGAGTGCCAGATAACGTCTGGGAGGCGCGAGCCTACGGCCAGTGCAACAGAGAGTAGACCGCCAGTTTTGATCTTACGATCATGACGGGTAAGGGTGAAAGGGTGCGGTAAGAGCGCACCGCGCTTCTGGTAACAGAAGTGGCATGGTAAACCCCACTCGGAGCAAGACCAAATAGGAAAACTATGGCGCTGTCCGCGCTGTTTTCGGGTTGGTCGCTTGAGACTAGAGGTGACTCTTAGTCCAGATGAATGATTATCCTAGACAGAACCCGGCTTATAGGCTGACTTTTATTCATTAATATAGCCTGTTGCTAAATGGGCTGAAAAAATCTTGTCTAAGCGCTTTATCATACGAGCGCTATACAAGATGATACCTAGATAGATAACTCTACGATCCGACATATATTTCTGTCGGATGATGCCTGAGTATCGTATCTACCTAGGCTAGATTTAGCTAGTGTGTCAGCGCGACAGCTATCTTTTCTAATGCTTCAAGTATCCTGCTGGTAAGAAGACTATATCTGGCTTCAGATATAGTTAGAATAAAAGTCTTATATATTCGCACCTCTAAAAAAGTACCTTTTGCGTGCTCGAATCCTCATGTAACCGTCATACACTAGGCCCTTAGTAACTGCACCTGCATTACCCGACCTCCTGCATCCATGCGGTCCCGCAGGGGGGCAATAATTAGATCAATGCATTAGGCCAGGACCCCGTAAATAGAATACTAACCGTAGGCGCCACGAGGCGACGCAGAAGTGGTTACCGAAGCGCAATTGTCGAACAGAAAATACAAGCAACGAAAAAGTTACTATTTATAGAGGTGCTAATGTTTCAAACGTTATTAGGTTAAAGTCGCTAGGTAGAAGGGTGTTTCAGGGTTAATTAATATCGATGATATATTCATTGATTATGGCGGAGACGTCGAAAAGGAAGTCGCTACGGCTAAAACTCTCGGGCTGGCTAACCACACTGATCAAAGGAGTGATGGCCTTTCTGACTCAAAAACACTATTCTTGGAGTTATTCAGCAATTGTATTTGTTTTCAACACTAAATTTGACGGAAAGCAATAAGCTAAAGAAAAAATCCATCTCAGACACTGTTAGGGAAAATCATTCCCTTTAGGAATTATAGGAAATAGATATTACCAATGAGCATTTAATTACAAATCAAATAGTTGAAGGGTTTCAGAAAGCACTAGAAGGAATTTTTAGCCTCGTTTATAAAAAAGGATTTTGGTCTCGACCACTGGCATCTGCATCTGCGTTAAACCTTAAATTAGACATAACTGGCACATTTGAACCGTTCAGTGGCTCTGGCATAATGGAATTACTAACATGTTCGATGGGCGAGCCGGAAGATTGGAAAATTGACTGCCAGTATCTAGGAAGTGGTCCTAGCGGGAATTATCAGCCGTCCTTGACGAGCTTGTCGAGCCCACTCAGTAAACCGTTGACAGTAGCATTCTAGGATTATTATGATAATTGAATTAATCTATGACACAACGCTTTCATTGTCGCTGAGCTTTTTATACGGGTTTATTGTTCTTTACTTTTACACGAACAATCTTACCAAGCAAGTGTTGGCAGGTGTCGTGTTTGGTTGGATTTGTGTTATCGGCATGATCTCGCCTATCGAGGTCAGCCCCGGCGTTATTATCGATCCCCAATCTGTTGTTCTAAGCATATCTGGCCTCTTTGGTGGCCCGCTCGCAGCAATCATTGCGTCTGTCATGGCAGGGGGGTATCGATTACTTCTCGGCGGTGAGGGGTTATATGTAGGCCTAAGTGTCATCATCACGTCTGCCTGTATTGGTTTAGCCTATCGATATGGCGTTCAAAAAGGCTGGGCCAAAATTAACTTACCGCAGTTATTGCTATTCGGCTTACTGGTGCACCTTATTGAAATACTATTACACACACAGCTGCCGGCAGAGGTTGTTAGCATAGTAATGGCGACGGTTGCGATTCCACTGATTCTTACTTTTACACCGGTGACTGCATTCTTAGGCCTCCTGTTAAAAAGCATTGAGGACCGAGTTGAGATAGAGGTTGAGTTGAGGCAAAGCCAAGCAAAGCTATCCGATCATCTGCTGAATACGCCTCTAGCCGCTATATCATGGGACGAAAACTTCCATGCAATCCAATGGAATAAAGCAGCAGAAAATATCTTCGGGTACTCGGCGGATGAAGCGATAGGTAAGCATATGATCGATTTGATCGTCAGCACCGATTCGAAAACAGAGATTGAAATGCTCATTAAGTCGTTATTGGAAAATAAAGGTGGTGTGCGGAGCAGTAATGATAACGTAACGAAAGGTGGCGAAACGATAGCCTGTGAGTGGTATAACACCACGCTCTTGGATAACGCAAATAAGGTTATCGGGGTAGTCTCACTTTGCGAGGATGTTACCGCCCGAAAACAATCAGAAGTGATGATTTGGAAGCAGGCAAATTACGATTCGCTCACCGGATTGGCTAATCGTCAAATGGCGAATGAACACCTCGAGCAAGAAATCAAAATGGCCGATCGTTCGAATAAAAGCATCGCTTTATTATTCCTTGATCTAGACGGGTTCAAGGATATCAATGACACACTTGGCCACGGTGTTGGCGACAGGCTTCTAATTGAAGCATCAAAACGTTTACGTAGTTATACCCGAGATATCGATACGATTGCACGACTGGGGGGGGATGAATTCGTTATCATTATGGGAGGGTTAGATAGTCCTGATCGTGTTGATCGATTCGCAAGTGACTTACTTAAAAAAACGGCAGAACCTTTCACGTTAGGACAAGATGTGGTTTATATTTCAACTAGCATCGGCATCACACTTTATCCACAAGATGCCTCTGGTCCGGTTGAAATGCTGAGGAATGCCGATCAGGCAATGTATGCAGCGAAGAATACTGGAGGTAACCGGTTTCAATATTTTAGACCGTCGATGCAAGAGAACGCATTATCTCGCATGTCATTGATCGGTGATTTGCGCATTGCCCTACAAAACAATGAGTTCCAACTATATTATCAACCCATCGTGAACTTAGTGAATGGTGATATTCATAAAGCTGAAGCCTTAATTCGTTGGCAGCATCCGGAAAGAGGTTTCGTTTCTCCAGTCGAGTTTATTCCGATTGCAGAAGAGACGAGATTAATCGTGGGTATCGGTGATTGGGTGTTCCGAGAGGCCTGTAGGCAGTCGGCTCGATGGCGCGATGCTTTCGACCCAAGCTTTCAAATCAGTATTAATACGTCGCCGGTACAATACAAGAGTGATGCTTTCAGCGCTAAAGATTGGCTTGATCACCTGCAGGCGCTTAAGTTAACTGGAGATGCCATCGCAGTTGAAATAACGGAAGGAACATTAATGGAGTCTGAAGGGGGGGTCGACCAAACATTATTAGATTTTCGGGATGCGAATATCCAAGTTTCGCTTGATGATTTTGGGACTGGGTACTCATCGTTATCTATCCTCAAAAAGCTCGATGTCGACTATCTAAAGATCGACAAGTCATTTGTGGATAATTTGGAGCCCAATTCAGATGATTTGGCTTTATGCGAAGCTATTATCGTTATGGCCCACAAGCTTGATCTGAAAGTAATAGCGGAAGGCATAGAAACAGAGCGCCAAAGAGACTTATTGATAGCCGCCGGCTGTGACTATGGACAGGGCTACCTATTTTCTAAGCCCTTAGCCGCGATAGAGTTTGAAAAATTATTTTAGTATTAGTGAGGAAGATGTTTCGAACATGGTTTTGACTGATTTTTGCAATGCGGA
>JBLHID010000127.1:0-8060 GCA_047615545.1 Polaribacter sp. | reverse complement strand
CGAAAATAATGTTGATGAGCACTGGCGAGAGTGGTTCTCGAGTTTGGCGCCATCTGGTGAGAGTAATGGCCTAGAAAAAGACCACGATCACCTCGCAATTCAAGCGCAGGTAAAAAGCGCGGTGATGAGTAAAAAAACCACTGGCCACATCGCCAATAGTGCTCAGCACGAACATCAGCTAAAACAAATGTCGGTGCTTCAGTTCATTAATGCCTATCGCATTAAGGGGCATCGTAAAGCTAACCTAGACCCGCTTAAAAAGCCAGATCCTGACGCCATTCGAGATTTAACTCTCGAAGGCCACAACCTTTCTGATGACGATCTTGATACCGTTTTCAATACCGGGTCTATGTGTGGTGTTGATGAAGTGCCTCTGCGTGAAATAATTGCACGGTTGGAGAAAACTTACTGCGGTACGCTGGCGTCGGAATACATGTATATCGAAAGCTTAAGTCAAAAAAGCTGGATTCAAGAACACTTAGAGACGTCCCAATCAACCCCCAATTTTCGGGAAGGCCGAAGAAATAGAATTTTGGATCGAGTCATAGCGGCCGAAAATCTTGAGAAATACCTGCACACCCGATACATCGGACAGAAGCGCTTTTCGCTAGAGGGCGGTGAGTCACTCATTCCATTACTCGACCGAGTTATTCAACAAGCGGGCGTCAATAAGACACGTGAAGTTGTCATCGGAATGGCGCATCGTGGCCGACTGAACGTGCTCACTAATATTTTTGGCAAGATGCCGAGTGATTTGTTCGATGAGTTTGAAGGCAATATTGAGGTCGATAGCGAGTCAAATCACGACGTTAAATATCACCAGGGCTTTTCATCTGATATTTACACTGACATTGGCCCAATGCACATTGCCTTAGCGTTTAATCCTTCCCATTTAGAGATTGTAGATCCGGTGGTAGAAGGATCGGTCCGTGCGCGTCAACATCGATTTAAGCAGCAGAAGATGAATGACGTTCTACCGGTATTAATCCATGGTGATGCCGCATTTGCTGGGCAGGGCGTGGTGATGGAAAACTTTAATATGTGCAAAACCCGAGGATATAAAACCGGTGGCACGATTCATATTATCGTCAATAACCAAATCGGATTTACCACCAGCAATCCACGAGATGTACGATCGACACTCTATTGCACTGAGGTCGCGAGGATGGTGCAGGCACCCATATTTCATGTCAATGGTGATGATCCAGAGGCCTGTGTTTATATCGCAGAGCTAGCGGTCAAGTTTCGTGAGACTTTTAATCAAGATGTTGTGATCGATATGATTTGCTATCGACGCTATGGTCATAATGAAGCGGATGAACCCGCCGTAACACAACCGATGATGTATAACGCGATACGTAATCATCCACGAATCGTCGATCTGCATTCTCAGCGTCTTATTGATGAAGGGTTCACGACCCGCGAAGCCGTCGACAACATGATTGCTGACTACCGCAAGGCGCTCGAACAAGGGGGTGGCGTAGCCCTTAATGTTATTTCTGGTCTGGAACCTCAGGCCGCAAGAGATTGGGTTGGTCTCGACAAAGGTGATATTAATCTCACCGAAAACACACAGTTAGCAGCTTCCAAAATTAGTCGGCTTGGTAAATCTTTACTTCGCCTGCCTGAGGGATTTCAGGTGCATCACAGGGTGAAGAAAATCCTTGATAATCGTCAAAAAATGCTCGATGGTGAAATACCGTGCGATTGGGGATTTACTGAAACAATGGCTTATGCCGGATTGATTGACGAAGGATACTCGATACGTTTATCAGGTCAGGATAGCGAACGCGGTACCTTTTTCCATCGTCACGCAGCCCTGCATAATCAAGACAACGGCAATGTCTACAAACCACTAAAACATCTCTACGAAGATCAGCCTCGATTCGAAGTAATCAACTCATTTTTGTCGGAAGAAGCGGTGTTAGGTTTTGAATACGGTTATTCTTCAACTGACCCAAATACACTGGTTATTTGGGAAGCGCAATTTGGTGACTTTGCGAATGGCGCTCAAGTTGTTATCGATCAGTTTATCAGTTCAGGTGAAGTTAAGTGGGGGCGTCTCAGTAATCTTGTCATGTTATTGCCTCATGGTTACGAAGGACAGGGGCCCGAGCATTCATCGGCTCGCCTAGAGCGATATCTTCAACTTTGTGCGCAACATAATATGCGAGTTGTCTACCCTACCTTGCCTTCGCAAATATTCCACCTATTACGATCACAAATGAAATGTGGTTTTAGAAAGCCATTAATTGTAATGACCCCTAAAAGCTTGCTCCGTCATGCTGGCGCGGTATCTTCATTGCGCTCACTAACTGAAGGCGGATTTCAGAAAATCATTCCAGAAACTGATGATATTGATGATAAAAAAGTGAAGCGACTTATCCTGTGCTGTGGAAAAATTTATTTCAAACTGCATGAAGTGAGAAGTCAAAAATACGATAACACTGCAGCTATCGTGCGCGTTGAACAGTTATATCCTTTCCCTGGAACGGATATTGCGGCGCTAAAAGAGAAATATCCCAGCATCGAAACCGTTGTCTGGTGTCAGGACGAACCCCGAAATCAGGGTGCCTGGCGTGAATTTAAAAGCCGGTTAAACGATGTATTCGATCCTTTCAAAGTCAAGTTCGCGGGACGAATTTCGTCGGCATCACCTGCGGTGGGTTACATGGCGATGCATGTAGAACAAGAGTCAAAGCTGGTCACAGATGCATTCGAGTTATAACGGCATTCGTTTATTAATTAAACCGTCTTAAACAATCATAACAATCATAACAATTATTTGGAGTAAATCATGCAGGTTGAACTTAAGGTTCCTGTATTACCAGAGTCAGTCACAGAAGGAACGCTCGGCGAATGGCATAAAAAAATTGGCGATGCGATAGCCGTTGATGAAAATATTGTTGATCTAGAAACCGATAAGGTCGTACTGGAAATTGTCGCAACCAGCGCAGGTGTACTTGAATCAATATTATTTCAAACTGGTGATACAGTAAAAGACGGGCAGGTGCTCGGCGTCATCAATAGTGGTGTTCAGGCGTCTAGCGTAACCAAGGGCGTTCAAGAAGCTACCAGCGCGAATAAAGCTAGTCCGTCAGTTCGAAAACTCATCGGTGAAAATGATTTGTCGGTTGATGAAATAGCTGCGAGCGGAAAGAAAGGCGCGGTATTAAAAGAGGATGTAAAACAACACCTAGAAACCAAAAATGCACAGGTAGTTGCGGAGAGTTCGCCCCAAACTAGCAGTGCTCCTGCTGCTGTGACAGAAGACTCATCGGGTCGTAATGATCGTCGAGTGCCAATGAGTCGTTTACGCCTCAAGGTCGCAGAGCGTTTAAAACAAGCCCAAGATACAGCTGCATTACTCACCACTTTTAATGAAGTAAATTTGCAACCAATGATGGATGCTCGTACCAAGTACAAAGAAACCTTTGAGAAAACTCACGGCGTCAAACTAGGTATGATGTCATTTTTCACCAAGGCGTCAGTCGACGCATTGAAAAGATTTCCCGCTGTTAATGCCTCGATTGATGGTGGCGATATCGTTTATCACGACTATTTCGATATTGGTATTGCGGTCAGTTCAAGCCGTGGCCTTGTTGTGCCAATTTTGCGTGATGCCGATCAACTGAGTTATGCGGATGTTGAAAAGAATATTCGTTCTATGGGTGAGCGGGCTAAGACAGGCAAGCTCAGTATCGATGAACTCACTGGAGGCACCTTCAGCATCACAAATGGCGGCGTATTTGGGTCAATGCTATCAACGCCGATACTAAACCCACCGCAAAGCGCTATTCTGGGAATGCACACTATTCAGCAACGACCTGTCGTCATTGATGGAGAGATTGTAGCAAGGCCAATGATGTACCTCGCATTGACTTACGATCATCGAATTATTGATGGTAAAGAGGCAGTGCAGTTTCTGTTGACGATCAAAAATACACTGGAAGACCCAACCAGAATGCTACTGGGAATATAGTAAGACGGGATTAGCAAGGTTAGTCAGTAGATTGATTATTAGCTGATTTAAACAGAGTGTTCACCTGTAGCGGAGTGATGTTGCTTACCGCCTAGAAAGATTCAGTAGATTCTAAGGTCCGATGGGATTGACTGGATACTTGTTCTTGCTGTGGCCCGGGCCGTCTGTCTATCAGTTCATCTCAGTATTGCGCTCACCAAAAAGGCGTGCATATTCAATTTTTGGGCAGAGATTCATGACAACCTCAAGGCCTGCATTTTGAGCTTTTTGTGCTGCCTTCTCATTTACCACACCTAATTGCATCCAGACCAATTTAGCACCGATCTGGATCGCAGAATCAACAAATGGTTCAACGCCGTCAGAGCGTCGAAATAAATCGACAATATCGACGGTTACTGGAATTGACTCCAGGTTGGGGTAGCATTTCAGCCCTAGTATTTCTTCATTTTTGGGGTTTACTGGGATGATCGTAAAACCTCGGTCTAGCAAATACTTAGCGACAATATTGCTAGGGCGAGACTCGTTCGACGACAAACCAACCATTGCTACGGTTTTGTACTCTCGCAGTACCCGACGTAGAAAATCACTATCAGTCATAGCTGTCCGCTTGGTTAATGTTTTTGGCAATATAGAGGTAACATTGGATAACACCGCGCCATGATTAGCAATGATTTAGTTAGCCCTAAATAGACAATGAAGGTCATTAAAATAGTGCTATTAATTTGGATACATATTGCTTGTATCTGAGTCCACTAGAACTAGATTGACATGTAGGTTTAGAGGTGTATATTTCTGCGCCATGCCCAGATGGCGGAATTGGTAGACGCGCTAGCTTCAGGTGCTAGTGGCCGTAAGGTCGTGGAGGTTCAAGTCCTCTTCTGGGCACCATGTTATAAATCACTGTTTGTTCAAACATCTAAAAATTCTTAATGAATAATTTAAATTACCATAGAATATGAATAACCGATTAGGTTTTTAATATTGTGGAAACGGATGAATATTGGATGCGTCAGGCTTTGCAGGAAGCCGAACAAGGCGCCAAATGTGATGAAGTACCGGTAGGCGCAGTGCTGGTAGACCAGTCCGGCGAACTCATCGCCAGCGGCCATAACCAACCGATTTCAATTGTTGATCCAACAGCCCATGCTGAAATTGTCGTAATACGCGCTGCGGCTAAGCGTTTGGATAATTACCGCCTCCCTGATACAACTTTATACGTCACGCTAGAGCCTTGCACTATGTGTGTCGGTGCCATTGTTCAGGCACGCATAGGACGAGTGGTATATGGGACTACTGAACCCAAATCTGGGGCGATCGAAAGTGCACAACAATTATTTAAAAACCCACGATTTAATCATTACCCAAAGATATTAGCGGGTGTACTTGAAGAGGAATGCGCAGCCTGCTTAAGTAGCTTTTTCTCAAATAAAAGAAAGGCTAAGAAGGATGGTAAGCAAACCAAACAGTTTGACTAGAGGCTTGGCGCTAATGGCAAGGTTTCCCCATCGCTCAAAGGCTGGGGTAAAGCAGCTTCTGGGTTTAATCTGAGATCTACACCGATTAAGTAATCATAATACTTACGAATATTGCTTACATATTTAACCGGTTCCCACCCACGCGCGTAGCCATGTTTGGTGTTTTTGTACCACTTCTTTCTCGCTAGAAGTGGCAGTGATTTTTTAACATCAATCCAGCGATTTGGATTACCACCATTTTTTTGGGTGATTATTCGTGCATCTTCTACGTGTCCAAATCCGACGTTATAGGAAGCCAATGCAAACCAGGTACGATCAGGTTCGATAATCTTAGACGACATCTTCTTTAATACATGCGCGAAATACTTTGCGCCACCTTGGATGCTTTGTGCTGGATCGACCCTGTTGGCTATTTTCATTTGCTTCGCTGTTGCTCGGGTCAGCATCATTAGTCCCCGAACGCCTGTCGGAGATTTTGCTTGCGGATTCCAAAGTGATTCCTGGTAGCCTATCGAGGCGATTAGACGCCAATCGACACCAACGGTTTTGGCTTCTCGACGAAATAGTGCTTCATACTTGGGTAGTCGCTGTTCCATGTGTCCGGTAAAAGTTTGTATGTCGGAATAATTGAATTTAGCGACGTGGCTATAGTGACGGTGGATAAGTTGTTCTAGCGTGCCATCGGTATCGATTTTTTCGAAAAATTCTTCAAGCGCATTCGCCAGACTAGTGTCGACGCTATGATTAAATGCCCAGCGTAATTGACGAGGCTCTCCTAGTTCGAAAGCAATGCGTAACTCGGGGAAGAAACGTCGTTGTAGTGCTATTTGATGTGAGTCAGCCAGTAGATAGGCTACTTCGCCCGAATTCACCAATTCGATCAATTCTTCACTTGCGGCATATTCTACTTCGCGCCAAACCAATTGTGGATATTGCTTTTGTACTTCGGACAATAATTTAACCTGGCTGCTGCCGCTGACGGCATGCAATATCCCTTCAGTCAAATCTTCGACTTTTTTGGGCCGAGTGACGAGTCCTTTGCGGTAAAGCACCTGATTAGCCGACTCGAAATAGCGAGGGCCATAAGAAACCGCAGAACTAAATTCAGACTCATTTTTTGAAAGTCCTGCTGCAATAATATCCCCAGAGCCAAATAATAATTCTGGATATAAATCTGCAAATTGCGAAACCGTTACAAACTCCGGTTTTACGCCAATAAACTCGCTAAAAATTGTAGATAGTTGGTACTCAAAACCATTTGAACCATAGTTGTCCTGATAGAAAGTAGAGGCGCCGTTAAGAGTGAGGATTCGAAGTTTTCCACTTTGCTGGATTTTTTCCAGCGTTGTCTTCGAGCCTTGGTCGAGGCTGGGTTGAACCACAAAAAATAATATAATAAGTAAAACAGCCAATAAGCCAAACGCTAGCTGGATACCATGAGCTCGGGAAGATAGGTCAGACATAATTAGGGCTGATCCACTTTGAGCTTGTTATTGCTGGCGTGTGAAGAGCCATTCGTTCTCGTTAGACAATGATGAATCGTAAATATAGCCTTCGCGATCAAATTGTTTGAGTTTATCAACCTCGTTAATTTGGTTATCAATAATATATCGCGCCATTAAACCTCGCGCTTTTTTGGCATAAAAGCTAATGATCTTGAGCGTGCCCTTATGGTATTCCTTGAACAAAGGTGTCACAACGCGCCCCCTAAAAGACTTTAGTTTCACTGCTTTAAAATACTCGTTAGATGCGAGGTTAACCAGCGTATCACCCTCTGTTTGGGCTAATTCGTCATTTAAACAATCGGTTATACGAGTATCCCAAAATTGATAAAGGTTAGTGCCTGCATCAGTGGCTAGTCGAGTACCCATCTCGAGTCGATATGCCTGCATTAAGTCGAGTGGACGTAAAACACCATATAGTCCAGATAGCATACGCAAATGTCCTTGGGCAAACTGCAAGTCGTTATCGCTCATTGTATTTGCATCTAGCCCAATGTAGACATCGCCCTTAAAAGCAAACAGAGCTTGTTTTGCGTTCCCGAGTGTAAAAGGTGTCGTCCAACGTAAGTTACGTTCAAGATTCAAATCGCCAATATTACTGCTAACGCTCATTAACTTTGATAAGTCGTCACTAGATAAATGCCTTAGATATTGGTTCAACCGATGCGAGTCGCTTAGTAGGGTAGGTTGGCTGAACTCTTCAGTAATAGCGGGTGTTTCAAAATCAAGTGTTTTAGCGGGTGAGATAACTGTGAGCATGTTAAACGATCATCATAAAAGGATTCATGTTATCAAAGTTAACACAGGTTTCCCTCAAAGCATCCTTATTAATCTAGCTGGCCATTTAAATAGTTTCCAAACTACATAATGATTGATAGCGAAAGCCGCATCCTGTAACCTTCGCGCCGAATTAAAGCGCTGTAAAGCGGCGAGTCAAAAGCGCATATTTATAGGCTGTAGAAAAGTATTAAATTTGGAGAGTTGTCTGAGTGGCTTAAGGAGCACGCCTGGAAAGTGTGTGTACGGCAACGTACCGAGGGTTCGAATCCCTCACTCTCCGCCATAACATAGCCCTAAATATCTAATATTTAGGGCTTTTTT
>JBLHID010000126.1:0-8094 GCA_047615545.1 Polaribacter sp. | reverse complement strand
TTCCATGTTCTGAATGATCATCATGTTTAGTCTCCGCGATGTCATTTCCATGTTCTGAATGATCATCATGCTCTGAGACCCAACTTGCAGAAGACCCTAGCACCAGACAATCCGGTTCTCCCTGTAATTTATAAGAAGTATCAAAATTTGATAACTTATTTTTCGCCGCTGTAATCATAGCTAGCTGCTCTTCACTGCTTGGTTGGTACTCAAAACCAATAATATTAACTGCCGGTGACTCAAAACGAATAGAAATCATATTGTTATCTATAGCAATTAAGAGACTGGCACTGCCATGTTCGTGCGAATCTAACGTCTCGCTCGCCAAAGTTTGGAAAGAAGCCTGACTCGCAAGCAAACTGAGCAGTAGGATACTAGTTGTTTTAATAGTTTTCATGATGCCTCGATAGATATGTTATAACATAACAATAAATCATCACGGATGATTTGTACAGTCAAATTTGTTGTGGCTGACCGTCAATGTAAAAATAATATTTCTAACAGAGAGATGCCGAAAGTTAAATCAATAAGGCACCCTATATCTAGACACTTCAGAACTAGATAAAAATCTTCAATGTCATTGAAGTAAAGCCTAGCAGCGCAAAAAGGTGAGAGGATTTAAACAGAATTAGCCTCTTCATAGTTACCCTACAGCCTTTTGACCAAGTTCAAAACATAGCTATCTGTTAAACGATGATTCAAGTCGGCAAGTATAGAAAACTTAAAAGCTCGACTCATATAGGTAGCATGCAAACGCTAAACAGCGAATTAAAAGTGCTCTAGCACGAACTCTCTATCATTCTTTAACGCTGGAATTTTGCTGCGTGCCAAATCAACTTCGGCCAAATCAATATCAGCATAAATAATGCCAGGTTCGGTGCCACCATCTGCCAATATCTCGCCCCAGGGATTGACTATTAGCGAATGCCCCCAGGAATAGCGTTTGTCGGCGTGATGTCCACATTGGTTAGGGGCAATGACATAACAGCCAGTTTCAATCGCTCTGGCTTGCACCAAGGTATGCCAATGCGCTTTTCCGGTCGTCTGGGTAAAGGCAGCGGGGATAGTAATAAATTGTGCGCCATTTTGCGCCAGTGTCCGATAAAGTGCTGCGAAGCGTAAGTCGTAACAAATAGACATGCCAAGTTCACCCCAGGGTGTCGTGGCCAAGACTGCCTTGTTACCGGCGCTAATGACGCCAGATTCGAGATAAGACTCACCATTGGCCAGCTCGATATCAAACATGTGTAGCTTGTCATAACGCGCCGTAATCTCACCTTGATCACTCACCAGAAAACTTCGATTAACAATTCGGTCATCATCCAGTTTGATCAGTTGCGAGCCAACCAGGATCGTCACTTTCAGTTGCTTTGCTTTATTTTTAAACGCAATCAGGCCGACATCTTGCTGCTCAGTAAAACATTGCGCAGAAATTCTTTCATTGACTGGTTCGATTAAACCCACCGATTCGGGCAATGTGATGAATTCGGCGCCCGCGCCATGTGCTTCGTCTATTCTGTTACAGGTCCAGTTGATATTTTCGGTAATATCTCGCGTTGCAGTATTCTGGATACAGGCTGTGCGGAAGGTTTTAGACATTGGTTTAATCTGAAACGTTAAGTGGTGCGACGATAGCATATTCTGTCTTGCACCTATATAAACAGACCTTGTGTGGAAATAACCCACAGCCTTTAGGGCATCGCTAAAAATGCACTTTTCCGCGATTGCTGCATTGCCTCGTGGTACCTACTTTCGGCAACTCCTTGCTGGTGCGCCAGCCCGGTCGATCCTCATGTACTCAACGTACACTCCGGATCTCCGCGCGGTGCTTCCTTGCAATCACAAAAAAATTACTATTTTTAGAGGCGCCCTTATACTGTAGGATTGAAAGAACCTATATCTACTCGACCTGAATTGATAAGGTCATTCGATTATACCGATACAATTATGACAACAGAAAGCACATCCAAGCCCGCTGACCAACGCCGCTTACCAACCCTCACTGATGCAGGATTAAAAGCCACCGCCAGCGTCGTCTCTTATAACGAATACAACGAGGCTATCGAAGGCTCTGTCGCTGTCGAACGCGCTTTAACCATCTATTTGGACAAACGCGAGATCGTCACCTTGATGACTCTTGGCAATCACCCCGAGCTGCTCATCCTCGGCTGGCTCCGCAACCAACGGCTCGTCCAAAACATCGAAGATATTCAATCGATTCAAGTGGACTGGGAGACCGATGCAGTCGCCATTACCACCCACGATGGAATCGAAGACCTTGACGGTAAGCTCAGCCATAAAACCGTTACGACTGGCTGCGGCCAGGGTACTGTCTTTGGTAATTTGATGGATGACATCGACAACCTGAAAATGCAACAACCCGTGATACAACAGTCGGCTGTTTACCATTTGCTCGAATCCCTCAATAACTACAACGAAGTCTACAAAAATGCCGGCGCAGTACATGGTTGCGCACTGTGCAGCACTGATCTTGGCATTGAAAGTTTTATCGAAGATGTTGGCAGACACAATGCTGTCGATGCGATAGCAGGCTATATGTGGCTCAATAACCTCAGCGGTGAAGACAAGATTTTTTACACCACAGGCAGGCTCACATCAGAAATGGTGATCAAAGTTGCTTTAATGCGTATTCCGGTTTTGTTATCGCGCTCTGGCATTACCCGCATGGGGCTAGATATCGCAGAGAAGGTTGGCGTGACCTTAATCGCACGCGCCAAAGGTCGACATTTTCAGGTATATCATGGGCATGACAAAATAGAGTTCGACGCTATCCCCGCTACCAAACCGATTAGAATCAACAAAAACTCACAACGTACTTCCTAGGAACTTATCTAAGTACACCGCCGATAAGTAGACACTAGAATGACCCAGCGGATGATAAAACACCTCGATGGATAGCTACTCCGTACCTGCCAGCACACAAACATTTGAGTTAGAAATTAAAAGAAGCCGGTTTATTACATCGGTGGGCCGTATTAATGGCAGGGCTGACGGAAAGCAATTCGTCCAACAGATCAGAACAAAACACCCCACTGCGTCGCACCATTGTTGGGCTTATATGGCAGGCAAACCCGACGATGCCCATCAATACAACCAAAGCGATGATGGAGAGCCAAAGGGTACCGCAGGTAAACCAATGTTAAACGTTTTAACGCATTCGGGACTTGGCAACACGATAGCCGTCGTTACTCGCTACTATGGTGGTATTAAACTGGGCTCAGGCGGACTGGTTCGTGCTTACAGCCAATCGGTCAGTGAGGCATTGAAGCAACTTCAAACAAGTGAACAACTGGTTACCTCACCACTCGCGATCCGGTTTCCGTATACCTACCAGGGAAAGATAGACCATTATTTGATTAGCCAGGGTGTTTCAATTATTGGTCAATCGTTCGAAGCGGACGTAAGCTATACATTGGACGTCCCCGTCAGTAAGCTTGAGCTCACAAAAACTGACATTGCCAACCAAACTCAGGGGCAGGTGAAAATTGAGCATTAGTCACTAAGAAGCAAATACGCCATTGGGTGGCTGCTAATGGTTTTGCGTCGAAACTGAAAACCAAAACTCCCCTTAAAGACCACTCATTTTCGACTTACCCTGAGTGAATGGTGTAAACTCTAAAAACAAATTTTTCGCTATACTTGGACGAAAGCAGTGGTAACGCCCATCAAAAAAGGCGTTGTCCCACTCCCGAGTCAAACTCCGACACACTGGCAGACATCATGAACCAATTAGACGAATGGACACAAATAATTTCGAAACGGCTTAAATCTGAAGCAGAACTGGTTGGTGTGCAAGCCAGACATGAGCTTTATCAGGATTCGGCAAAGGAGACTTTTATTCGAGTCGTACTAGAACAGTTTCTACCCGGTAATTTTGCGATTGGTACTGGACGGGTGATCGATTCCAAAGGCAATAAATCAAGTGAACAGGACATTATTATTTATCGCCGCGACTACCCGCAACTGAATTTACCCGGTGGCACCGATATATTCCTGTTTGAAAGTGTCCTCGCCACCATTCAAGTTAAAACCAAGCTAATACGGAAAACATTTTTTGAAGCCCTCGATCAATGTGCGTCAATGGCTGACCTGCATCCGGTGATAGACCATCCCGTGTTGGCCAGTATTGCGGCAAAGAACAAACTGACGCTCAACCAACATAACGAATATGAGCACGCCGACCCGTTATTGACGGCTCGATTTCACCTAATCGGCCGTCCATTAACCTTTGTTTATGCGTTTAATGGCTATCAAGCCAGCGCTAAACAATTGGCTGAAAATATTGATATGTGGATTGATAATCGACACGACAACAAGTTACTGGTCGACATGAAATCCTGCCCAGCAGTTATTGCAACCCAAGGCTGTTTTGCAGCACGCAATGCGTCGCCATTTTCGTCGACACAAAACTATCTATTTGGCATTGGTAGCGACGACGCTCCACTTCGACTTATTATTTTGCAGCTTATGCACGCCTTAAACCATCGCCTACGAAAAGGCAGTGATAGCTTCGGTGTTAAACAGGGATTAGATGCCTATTTGAATAAAATGCCACTGCTGAATATCACTAACAATGTTGGGAAAACCAGCTATGCCCATAAAACAGTAGCCATGAAGACTAAGGAGCCGAAGCCTGTACAACCCACGGCAACTAAATCATCTCGCGGTCTGGGGTCAGGCATTCAATCTCCGCCTTTATCGCCCGAGGCAGCAAAAACAATAGCAGCGCCGAAAGAAAGTGAAGTTCCTGTAGAGACATCCCCTATGGCACCTTCGGAGCCAAAAATATATTCTATAGCGCGAAATAGAACCATGCCTGCCTCGAAACTAGACGCTAATGTCGGTACTGAAACTGGAGCTGAAACAGAACCTGATGCTGACATTGATCTTGAGTTTGATCTCGATCTTGATCTTGAACTTAAAACTGATACTGACAGTGAATCCAGTTCTTTTTCACAAGCAATGAAAAATCCAAAGTCGAATCCAGACACCGATCCTTTTTCGCCACCCAACCCTCACCGGACAAGCTAATGATTGGAGGGTATATCTAAAAATGCCCTTCAGTTACACCTACTCCTGACTACAAGTCGAGCACGGCTTATCATAGTGGCTTCTGATCCGTCACAAGTTTCCTGATTGACGTGCTGATTAACTTGCTGATGCCCCTCACCCACCCCAACATATTCCTCATAAAAGCATACATCGAACCCAGCCGCCGCCTCGCGTAATGCACCAGGTCCGACTCTATAGCTAGCACTCTTCGGGCCGCTGAACTCACCGTTTTCATTGTCGCAGGCCAAATGCTCTTCGCACAGCAAGTAACCACCTGGCGCAAGTTGCCCACACAAATGGCCGATGAGTGCTAGATCGACATACCACATTACTATAATCAAATCGTATTGTTGCTTGAAATCATAGGGCTCGTCTAAATCATGTTGAACCCAGTTGATATCAAGCCCCTGTGCAACGGCCTGCTGGCTTGCGCGCTCTAGGCCAATTGCAGATACATCGATGGCGTCGACCTGAAAGCCTGCCTCGGCAAGAAACATCGATTTCTGTCCCAGCCCACAAGCCACATCTAGCGCTTTGCCAACGGTAACCTTATCAATCCACTGGGCGATAAACTCACCTGGCTGAGAGCGTTTTCTATGGCTATCTTCAGCATATCGCTGATCCCACTTGCTTCGATCCACTTCACTCATAACTAATTCTCATCACTAACGCGCTCGATTATTGGACATCTCTTACTGGACACCGCCATGCCTCAATTTCAAGCACAGGCGCATAGGTGTTAAGCAATGCTATCCAAAATAGGCTTTATCCAAGCTTTGTTTTGATCAATTTCTGTCGCGCTCAACCCCGTTAATTCGTAGGGTAAAACAAGCCATTCGCTATATTCATGTAGGTAATAATCTGGCGCTGGGTGCGCTTGATTGAGTTTTGGTTTGTAGTAGGGCACGGCGATTCGAACTTCTTTGGCCATGTTTTGTTTGGTCTTGGCTTTTAATCGATTAACGACAGCAGCCACATTTCTACCGGTGCCATAAACGTCGTCAACAATTAGCAGGTTGTCCGTTGCATTCATATTTTCAAATAGATACTGCAAACCATGAGCGCGAATTTCGTTATCACTACCGAGTCGCTTCAGGTAATCGCTCATCCCTCGATACGAGGTACGAATCGCAATATGATCCGTCTCGACACCTAAATACTGTAAGCATTCCTGAACATAAATACCAACCGCTGAACCACCCCGCCACACACCCACAATAAAATCTGGGCGATAGCCGCTTTCATAAATTTGTACTGCTAGGCGAAAAGAATCTTCCAATAATTCCTGTTCTTGAATGTATCGCTTGATTACTGCAGGTTTGATTACTGCAGACTTCACTACCGCATGTTTGTTTTCGGACTGCTTTTTCACGAAGTTGATGCCCTCCCATTTCAATCCGGTTATGATACTCCCCTATATTGAAAACTCGAATCACTCAATGTCTGAAAAACTCTATTTAAGCGCACAGCAGCTACTGGAAGATTCATTCCGTCTCGGGGCAAAAATAATCCAGCACGGTTTTAGGCCGACGATTATTATTGCTATCTGGCGTGGCGGCACTCCAATGGGCATTGCAGTACAAGAGTTACTCGCCTATCACGGCATCGATACCGACCACATAGCGATAAGAACGTCATCCTATTCTGGCATCGACGGCCGATCTAGCAGCATTCGCGTTCATGGCATGAACTACCTTGTCAAAAATTGTCGTCAGGAAGACAGGCTGCTTATCGTCGATGATGTCTTCGACACCGGGCATACCATCAACACCGTTATCGAACACCTACGCAATAAAGCTCGACTCAATACCCCGCACGACATTCGAGTCGCCGTGCCCTACTACAAACCAACCCGCAACCAGGTCGACTTTGCGCCCGATTATTACCTACATGAAACCGAGCAATGGTTGAAATACCCGCATTCACTCGAAGGATTGACGGTGGAAGAAATCGAAAAGAACCGTCCCGATTTATATGCGATTATGAAAGATCATATCTAACAATCCATTGACCTGATGCGGCTTACGGGATGAGTTTTATCCGATAACACCCAGATCAAAAATCATACTTCGTGCCAACCAGACAACCGCTATAGTTATTGCAGCAACGATACTCGTGACAACGCCAGACAATCTTGATTGCAACCAACCAATAATACCAATCGACACGATAAACAAAAATAAAGCCGATGTTGCGGCAGATGTACCAATCGCACGGACATAAGCAATGCGTTCCAGCAAGGCTGGTGAGAAGTCATCAACGCCTGCAATCCGCAGGCTCAAAGCAACATCGATATAGAGTGCAACCAAAAACAGCAATGAGGTCACTGTGAATAAGATAAAGGAGGCAATCGCAAGATTACCTTTGTCTTTAGTCCGTATCACCTGCACAGCAACCGACAATGAAAAACCAGCCATCAGCCCGCTGATGAAAGAAACCTGTCCAGTTTGTAACTCTAGTATTTCGTTCATATAGCTCGTATTCTGCCTCTCCAGTTGGATCGTAATTTAGCCTAACGCGTTCAATATCGCTGCTTCAACGAAACATAATGTGCGGCTGACGTCACTAAATTTGCTTTTTCCACATCAGTCAGCGGGCGTATCTTTTTCGCAGGACTGCCTAAATACAAAAAACCAGATTCAAGGCGTTTGCCCGGTGGCACTAGCGAACCAGACCCAAGCATGACCTGATCTTCAATAACGGCGTTATCCATAACAATTGATCCCATACCAATTAGGCATTGGTTACCCACTCGACAGCCATGTAATAGAACCTTATGACCGACTGTCACCTCATCACCCACATGCAATTCGGCACCGCCTGTGACCGGTGGATTAGCGTAAGAAACATGCAAAACTGAACCGTCTTGGATGTTAGTATTGTTACCAATACGAATAATATTCACATCGCCGCGTATTACGGTCAGCGGCCAGATCGAGCAGTTATCACCAATCACAACGTCACCAATCACGACGGCGCTATAGTCAATGTAACTCGATTCACTAATGGTTGGCGATATGC
>JBLHID010000125.1:0-8232 GCA_047615545.1 Polaribacter sp. | reverse complement strand
CTGATTATGTCTAGCGCAATGGTAAATTCCTAGCAACATTTGAAAACATAAAGCCTACGCCTGACCTAATAAATTCACAATTTTTTCGACAGATTCACGATTGTTTTGCCCTAGGAATACAGACTCACCCAAATCGCCTTAAAATGGTCGTTAATTTGATAATTTGATACCAAATAAATTGATAGATTTGAAGGTAGAAAGATCAAATAAGCGTATTATTAATAAATTAACCGTTTGTAACCGAGAAATACCATGAGCACTAGCACTAGACCAGAATCAACACTAGCATCACGCCACCGAGCGTTGGGTTCAAACCTTGAAGATTGGAATGGTGTCGGGACACCTTGGAGCTACACCGCAGATGCCTGTGACGAGCATGATGCAATCCGTGAAACGGCAGGTTTGTTTGACGTCGTTGGGCTCAAAAAAGTGTGGGTTCGTGGCCCAGATGCATTGGCTGTCGTTGACCACTTAATTACTCGCGACATGTCTAAAGTGGCCGTTGGTCAATCTGCTTATGGTTTGATTTTGACTGAGCAAGGCACGATCACTGACGACGCCATCATTTCAAACATGGGCGACGACGAGTATCTAGTTGTGCATGGCACGGGGCAGTGCATGGACATGCTGGAGGGTTCGGCAAAAGGCAAGAACGTCACAGTTGAATTCGATGATTCGATGCAAAGTGTTGCACTTCAGGGACCAAAGTCTCTTGAACTACTCAAGGCACACACACCTTTTGACCTGCCTTCATTAAAATATTTCCACATTGTTCGTACTACCCTGTTTGGTTTAGAGGTCATGATTTCTCGTACTGGTTATTCTGGTGAGCGTGGCTATGAAGTTTACTCTGATCGTGACAACATGCCCTCGATCTGGGACAAAATCCTGGAAATTGGTGCAGACGCTGGTGTTATCCCTTGTTCTTTCGACTGCCTCGACAAGATTCGCGTTGAAGCGGCACTGCTATTTTACCCTTACGATATGCACGAAGAGATTTCACCATGGGAAGTGAACATGGGCTGGTCTGTATCACGTAAGAAAGGTGATTTCCGTGGTCGTGATGCTGCATTTGCGCTTGAAGGTAAAAATAAAGTAGAGCTAGTTGGCTTAGTATTCGATCATAACGAGATACTGGAAGACGGTGACTTGTACATTGATGATAAAAAAGTTGGTACTGTTAACAGCCCTGTTTTCTCGCATCGCATGCATGGGTCTATTGCATTGGGCCATGTAACACCAGGTAACGAAGCCGTTGGCACTAAGCTTGAAGTTCGTGGCACAGTTAACACAACTGCTGTTATTCATAGCCTGTCTTTTTACGATCCAGAAAAGAAAGCGTCACGTGATTGATTTCTAGCTAAAAGCTAGATATTAAAATTTAGACCCGAAGGGAGAGCGCAAAATAACCGAGTCATGTCGGTTATTTTGCGCGAAGTCCTTTACTAACCATTTGTTGAGGAATAGCAGTCGATGACTGAAGAAGTTTCAGGTATCAAAAGCAAGCCGGTATATAGCCCGCTGCAATATGACCCAAAGTCTCGGTGGAGCCTATTTATAGGTGAAGGAGAGGGTTTAATTGGCCTTATCAACCTACTGAGTAGCTCAGAGTTAATTCGATCGGTAACAACCAACTTGATGTATACCGGGTCCGATGTTGAGAAAGCCTATGCGCAGTCTTACTTCTCTCCCGACCGTTGCAATAAAATCAGTCGGTTCGAAAATCAGGACACGCTTCTGACCGAACTACCACAAATATTAGCCAACAGCCGTATGGGTTTGCGCCTGTATGTTTCTGGCTCGGAAACATTCTTATGGAAAGTGGCGGGCATCGCCAGAACTGCCGGTATGCATAAGAGTGAATACGACATGGAACTCATCGGCTCTCATGCACGACGTGTTTATTGTCCACATTGTGAAGCCACCAGCGAAGGTGTCACCACCGATATACACGAGTGTGATGGTTGTGGCTTGTCACTTGTCAATTGCGATCATTTTTCCCGTGAGATGGGTGCTTATCTCGGCTTTCGGGTCGATGCAGAAGTTCATGGAGAAGTCCCCGAACGCCAGGAGTTATACCGATGAGCACAGCATTTTCGTATACCGCACGGGTCACTCGTGCCGAACAAATTACACCGTTGATTAAACACTTCAGTTTTGAGCGCGTTGACGGCAAACCATTTGGCCCTTTTTCAGCAGGTAGTCATGCTGTCATTGGAATGAGTGAAGGTGAAAATAGCCATAAGAATCCTTATTCGCTTGTCGGCTCTTCGAAGAATTTCATGGAATATGAAATAGCGGTTCGAGTCGAGTCTAATGGTCGTGGCGGCTCATTGTTCATGCATAATAATGTCGAGATAGGCACAGAGCTTGAAATCGGTAATCCATTTAACTTGTTCCCCGTTTACAAGCCGGCAAAAAAACATTTAATGATTGCTGGCGGTGTGGGAATCACACCGTTCATGGCCTATATTTACGAAATGAATTTGATGAGTTCCGATTTTGAACTGCATTATTCGATTCGTGATTTTGAACATGGTGCTTTTGCAAAAGAACTGAAAGCTAAATATCCGAAGCAAGTCAAACTTTATATCCAAGCTGACGATGTCATGGCAAATTTCAATAAAATTCTAAACAACCAGCCACTGGGCACCCATGTCTATGTCTGTGGCCCTCACCGAATGGTGGGTGATGTATTGCGTATAGCGGACGTACTTGGCTGGCCTGCAACCTCGGTCCACAGCGAAGAGTTCAAGGCGCCTGACCCTGGTAATCCGTTTACCGTGACCTTGGCTAAATCACGTCGCGAGATCAATGTTCGCGCTCGCGAGAGCTTGTTAGAAGCACTTGAACACGCAAATATCGAAATCCCATACTCCTGTCGTGGTGGTGCTTGTGGTTTTTGCAAAACCGATGTTATCGATGGCGAAATCGATCACCGTGATTACTATTTAACCGATGCCGAAAAAGCTTCTGGGAAGTGCATAATGCCTTGCATATCACGCGCCCAGAGCGATCACTTAACACTCGACATCTAGAGGCGAAAGAAATGACAAACGTAGCATTTAAACCATCAGTGGAAACCTTTCGTGGTGACTTTACTTACAAAAATAGTGAACAGGCCATCAAGCGCTATCCATTTCCCTATCCTGAAGATAAGTACATGTACAGCGTCAACATGGAATACCACGACGGTGGTCCAGCAGGTTCGGTTTTTGAAAACACGTTCGACATTGACGAACACTATCTTTCAGAAATGGAAGAACGCCGTATCGTTTTGGAAAAAGATCCAAACCGTTTCGCTACATTGCCACATATGGACTTGCACCAGTGGGATCTACTCGAGTTACTCATGGAGTCACTTGCAAAGGATTACCCTGAACACTTCTCTCTCACGAAAGACAATGATAATTGGCTGTGGGAAAACCGCCCGTTAGGCATCAAACAAAGCTTTGTATTTGGCGATAAATCGACCCTGCCTCATGATCCAGCTGAATATATAACCCGTCAGGCACAAGGTGATTTCGTTCTAATGGATCAACGTGACGACGACCTCTACGCTGATGCTGCAATGGTTACCTGTGCAGCAGACTGGAGTGTTCAGTTCGACCTGGGTATGTCATTTATGGAATGGCACGGCCCCGTACCCCTCGCGCATGGCATGGGTGTATTTGAACGTGCACTGAAATATTTACTGATGATTCGGTTGGGTCAGCCGGTACGCAGACTGAACTGGACCCTGACAATCAATCCAAGAATGGATACCGCGCCTGAGGTTTACCACGAATGGGGCCATGAGCGAGCATCAGTGACACCTGAGAATGCTGGAGAGAAAGTCCACTTACGCGTCGAGGTACAAACATTGTTTCGTCTACCACGCAGCAACGGTATGTTGTTCTGTGTTCGTGCATATTTGATCAGCATGGAAGATTTGTGCACGGACCCTGCATGGGCTCAGCGCATGCACCGAGTGGTAAAAACTTTGCATCCTGAGTTAATGGATTACAAAGGTATTACTCGATATCACAAGGCACTTCAAGGTTGGTTGTCTCAGTTCGATCAGTAGCGATCGCCCTGAGTAACCCCAAGTAACTCAGCGTACTAAGGGCTGCGGCAGACGTCTAAAAGTCTGTCGCAGCATTATACGGCTTCACTTTCAATCGTCTTTAACAACGATATACCCCCGCTCAAGCGCGTGACGTAAAGCGCCAAAACTGAGCATCAATTCATCATAACGCATTCGCTGACTTTTCATTTGATTGACCATAGCGTCAGAAATATCAATATCGTCAACACTGCTCATTTCTAGCGCCGACTTTAAATATTGAGCGCGACAGATTGATATTTTGGAGCCAATTCGCAGCAACTCTTCGATTCCAATATGGCCCGCTATGTCACTAATATTCTTTTGGTTTACGCCGACAATCGCGTGCTCAAACCGCTGTAAAAAACGCTGCACACTCATTTCATCTTCTTCAGCCATCTGCTTTCTCCACTATACATAGATAGCCTTTTTATAGTCGAATTACGCCTACTTTGCTTGCCTTACTGATAGCCCCAGAGCTAGTAACCCAACTGTCGATCAACCAAGTGTAACAATGGCAGTCCTTTTTCAAGCTGTCGGAAGTTCTCCGCTATATCATAAATAGCGTCCCCTAAATGCCAGCCAGACACATGCGGTGTTATTGTGATACCAGCATGTCGCCACATCGGGCTCGACTTTGGCAATGGCTCTACTTGTATCACATCCAAAATAGCATGAGATAACTCTGCGTTATCCAATGCTTGCACCAAATCTGCCTCGTTAATTAAATCCCCTCTTCCGACATTAATGAGGACGGCACTTTGTTTCATCTCGCTAAAACGCTTTTGATCAAATAAACCCGTAGTTTCTGGTGTCGAGGGTAGTATCGAAATCACGTAATCAGCCTCGCCCAATAGCTCTTGCAATTGATCCATTCCTGAATAGCAATGAACACCCGCCAAATGTTTGGAGCTACGACTCCAACCGGTGACATTAAAACGATTGTCCAAAAACCGGTTAGCGGTAATACTACCGATCAACCCCAGACCTAAAATAGCCACCGTCGTTTTGCTCGACTCTTTCGGTGCCATTGGCTGCCAACTAGATAGCGATTGATTATCGCGATGCTGCCGAAAATGGCGTTGCTCCTGAAATACCGCAGCCAAACAATATTCAGCCATTTCTTCCGCTGGCACATCGGACCGCAGTCGAGCGACTTGAACTGATTCAGGTATCGACGAATCAGCGATGATCGATTCGACACCAGCGCCTGCTTTTTGAATTAGCTTTAAATTTGGATAACGCAGAGCTTCCCCTTCAACATAGGTGCTAACCACTAGCATTTCGATATCATCAAGATTGCCTGGTGACTGACCACATCGTATGTCCGCTGATGGGTAAAGTGGCAACAAAACATCACGAAGATTCGTGTCGGTCATCCAGTCGGATTGCTTAATATCAAGTAATAAAGCCATAATTAAATCATCCTAAAAGTTTTAAAGTGTAATAGAAATGAGGACCATCAAAAGTGTTTAATCGCTTGTTCGCCCAGCCATTTTTGATTTGGCCGAAAAGACAGATTAGCCAACCACCGACTATCAACCTTCCTGCGTCATTTCCTCTGCCAGTAGTTACCACCCAACTGCTTTGTAACTTTATGGTTGTTACTTACTGTGCTGGGTTCAAATAATCTTGCACATCGTCCAGTTGATCCATGACTGAGTCAGAGAAAAAACTCCAGCGATGATTGATCGGATAACCAGCTTGTTCAATCATATCAGCCGTCCAGTTATTACAAGTATAGAATAAGTGATAACTACCTTTAGACTGGAAAAATCGGCTATCTTTATCCCGACCGGGCGCTAACTCTATCGCTCTACCTTCCTCTAAACTGAAATCGCTAACAATCGCATCGAGTAACTTTTCCATCGCGGACTTAGACAGCTTTATACCTATTGTTTGACTTAACGGAAATTTGTTAACAGGTAGCTTGTTGTAGGCACTCAAATGCAACACAGCAGGCGTCGACAAAAAAAGTGCTTTCAGAGTAACTAAAACAGTCTCGTCCTCTGCCCGATAAAAACCTGCATCACCTCGGCCAATTTCGATATATTTAAACTGCCAAAATAAAGAGTCCCTCAACCCCAACTTGGCCAACAGTGGTTTCGCATCAACCACCACCGCAGTATGAAAACCATGATCAATCACATAAGCCAGTTGATCGTAACTATCAAACTGTCCGGCGTAATTCTCCAGACGTTTGCCAACACAAGCTGACAGCATCAAAATTGATATCACAGAAATTAATAGTTGATAGCGCAAATTCACAGTCACAGTTGATCATAGGATAAAGTCTGATGATAACTTTTTACGGCGCTATCAGACAGTAGAGATGAATATTCAATGAATAAACCAAGTTGATGCGAGCATTCTAAGAGTACAACCGATAAAATTGCGCAATAAGTTATTACCGCGAGTCGTACACATTGAAACAAGTTTGGGATGTCATCGTATTAGGTGCGGGAGCCGCCGGATTAATGTGCGCACTTACAGCAGGCAAGCGAGGCAAGCGCGTATTGGTGTTAGAAAAGTCGAACAAGGTCGGCAAAAAAATACTGATGTCTGGGGGTGGACGCTGTAATTTCACCAACCTCTATACCGAGCCAGACAGCTTCCTCTCCAACAATCCACACTTTTGTAAATCAGCGATTAGTCGATACAACCAATGGGATTTTATCGAACTGGTCAATCGCCACCAGGTTCCGTATCACGAAAAGACGCTGGGCCAACTTTTTTGCGACAACTCTTCAAAAGATATTTTGAACGTTTTACTAGATGAATGTCAGGCCGCCAATGTCACTATCGAAACACTAGCCGACATTGCCACCGTGGAAAAGCCATCTCATTTCAAACTAACCGGCTCAATCGATAAGAACCCCGTATCGTTCAAATGTGAGTCACTGGTAGTGGCAACTGGTGGCCTGTCGATCCCATCACTTGGCGGGTCAGATTTCGGTTATCAAGTTGCTAAACAATTTGATCATCGAGTATTCCCGTTACGGGCTGGTTTGGTACCATTTACCTTTACGGATGGATTCAAAATATTATCACAAAAATTATCCGGTAGCTCAGTGCCCGCGAGTGTTACCATCGACAAGCAAACCTTTAATGAAAACATTTTATTTTCACATCGAGGTCTGAGTGGTCCAGCTATCTTACAGATATCGAGTTACTGGCACGAAGGTAAAACCATCAGCATCGATATTTTACCAACACTCGATGCACTTCAATACCTACAAGATGAGAAACAAAAACAGCCAAAATTACTACTGCGTAACATTCTCGCCCAACAATTGCCCAGGAAGCTCGTATTAGAACTGGAGCATCTTTGGTGGCCTCATAGATTCGAAAAGCCAACGGGAGAGCATGCAGAAAAATCAATTGCACAAATGAACGATCAATTGCTCAACACAATTGCAAAAAACTTGAACGCCTGGCAACTAAAACCAGCCGGAACCGAAGGTTACCGCACTGCCGAAGTGACACTTGGCGGCATAGACACCAACGAATTATCGTCCAAAACAATGATGAGCAATAAGGTAGATCAACTCTATTTTATCGGCGAGGTAATCGACGTCACTGGTCACCTCGGTGGATTCAATTTTCAGTGGGCATGGTCATCGGGTTATGCGGCAGGCATATCGGTTTAAGATAATGGGTATCACCACCAATCAACACCTGATTCCCATTAGGCTTGATCGATACCCGGCCATGAGGATTGATGTTAGTGCCCTGAGCAACAGTAATGGCGCACTCCAGTTGCCCATTCGATTGCATCCAGTGAGCGAGTGCAGCTTTGAGTGATCCAGTGATCGGGTCTTCACTCATACCGCTGGATTCCGGATCAGCAAAAAACGCTGTCCGGAATGACGGATATTGTTTTGTTTTCAAGTCGTCTCAGCACCAAAATATACAGCTGCTTTTACCAACAAAGACTTGAGTCAAAAAAAGTGCATCGACTTAACAATACAGCTGTGATGCTTTAAAGACATATTTAGTAAGCAAATACTACAACACCCCTTGAAAGGCATTGTTTGCTATTTTGGTGTAGGTCGCCGCATCGTACAAAATAGGGTTAGTACCCGCTGCTCCATCGAGCACCGCCATTTCACCTATTTCTGACAACCGAGAATCGTCGGGAATAATGG
>JBLHID010000124.1:0-8362 GCA_047615545.1 Polaribacter sp. | reverse complement strand
TTTTTAAGGTAATTATTACACTTGATCAAGGTGATCTATTTACCAAAAAAGGCACCGCTATTGATGTGACAACAGGCATGGGTGCACAAGTTGATATTATTACCGGCAAAAGGACGGTATTGCATTATCTAACAAAGCCGATTGTCAGGGTTCTTGACGAGTCATTTACTGAAAGATGACGTGGCCAACCATTTTAGGACCCTGTAAATAACGCTGTGTATTTGCCTTAGTTAAACATGATCTGACAATCGCTCATCAAGAACAATCACAAAGTGGTTTACTGCCATATTGCAACCCACGAACCGCGTGGTGGATCAGTCTGGCTCCTGGATGGCGTTGCCAGGTTGCCATTTGTCATGCATCGCAAACTACCCGCGCTTTCATGCGTGAGCTCACGCTCCAACTGACCACTTTTCTAGAATATAGGTTAATCACAACAGCGAGATATAACTAGCCTTCTTGTGTCCAAATATACGTCACGTCAGCGGCGTAAACCTGATCAATCTTCGGTATATCAAATTGTCGCTGCACCAAGTTATCAAACACAGGTGGCCGATGATTGCTGTTGGTCTGCGGGCGATTCGGCGCTGGCCTAAGGGTTACCAACCTGAATCTCTTCCCACCTCAGAACTTCGGGGCCACCGGTTTGATGTATTTGTATCGCTTTAGTCATAATAATATCCATTCAACGTCAGGTAACGTTATCACCGTACGCGCGTCTAATATACTTAGCACCACTCATGTTTTAATAAATTAACCTACCCTATCGGTCATAATGAATACCCTACCGGACATTCAGCTTTAGTTATACAATAGCAACTTCAATGGAGGATGAAGAGGTATTACTTGGCTTATCTAAATAAATTTATGCTTTCTATTCTCGTCATTTGTGGAATGTTGCTTGTTCCAAATGCACATGCAGCTGAGACTGTTCCCTTCGATCGAAAATTCAATCCTGTTGATGAAGTTCGCTATTCGATTAAAGTCAGCGGAGATGGTCAAGAACGTGTGCTCTCAATCACTGATCTTGAAAGACTACCTTTGCATAGAGCGAATTTTTCTACCCGGTGGAACTTGAAGGGTGATTTCGTTGGGGTAAAACTGAGCGACTTGTTAAACCATGTTGGAATTGCGACGTTTGAGAGATTGTATGTTCTGGCGTCAAATGACTACAACATTACGATTGAGAGTGATGATCCTGGGATTGAAAATGTCATTCTAGCTAGTCGCATTAACGGGGAACCATTTGCTCTCGATCATAAAGGTCCATTTTTTATAATGTGGCCAGATCAAGCAGAAGATGTATTAGCCGGTAAGGCCGCTGAGGTTAAGTGGCTTTGGGGCGCGGTAGAAATTCGGAAAATTAGATAATGGGATTAAAATGTAAGGGATATAGTCTTGCATTTCCAGTTTTTACTTTGGTGGTCAGTTTGTGTGTCGGGGCTGGAGTGTTCTCGGTATATAAAGTGCTTGGAGAAGCTGAAAAATACCTTAGCGCCCGAACCCAATCTTGGATTATCGACTTAACAAGAACCGAAAACCACATCATGGATTATAAAAAAATAGCAGAGGCTTATTTTTTAAATCCTACAAAGTCAGGTAAAGAAGCGTTAAAAATATTAAATGAAATGATTCGTTCTCGTCGAAACATGATCGATCCGGATCTATTAAAAAGCCAGTTGCCTGAAGTGTTAATAAAGAAATTGAAGAAGGAACTTGGCTATTACGATGAAGCCTTTTCTAGCCTAAATGTTCTTGTAAATGCGCAGGGCTTACTAAAAATAGAGCAGAAGGCAATCGAAACTCATTTACGCTCATTGAATGACAGCATGGCATATATCTATACCGAATCTCTTATCGCTGTTCGACATGTAGCATTAGAGCAACAAGCTTCTCTCAGGAATTTATCATTCACGATCATTGTTTTGAGCCTATTTCTTTCTTTATGTTTACTTGCTCTTGCCAAATTCATGTTAAAAATACACGGTCAAAGTTCCGCACTAAAGACTAGTGAAGATCGTTTGCGTCTTGCGCTAGGGATAACGAAACAGGGCTGGTTCGATTTAAATATTCAAACAGGCGAGGCGTTAGGCAGCCCGGAGTACGCAAAACTACTTGGGTATGATCCAGCCGAGTTTCAGAGTGACTTACAGGTGTGGCAAGACAGTCTGCATCCGGACGATCACGATGCTGTGATGGCAGCTTATCAAAAGTGCCTGATCCAAGGTAGTGCATTTTCTATGGAATATCGGCGCCGCTCAAAAAACGGGAGTTGGCTCTGGTTCAATTCTATGGCTGAAATTATCGAGTGGAGCTCGACGCAACAGCCATTAAGAATGATCGGTATACATACCGATATCACGGAGCGTAAACAAACTGAAGTAAATCTGGAACGTATTGCCCATTATGATTTACTGACTGACCTACCTAACCGTGTATTACTGGCAGACCGCTTGAGCCAAGCCATGGTGCAGTGTCAACGCCGTAGACAGTCAGTGGCCGTTGTATATCTAGACATAGATGGATTCAAAGCCGTCAATGACACCTACGGCCATGACATGGGGGATAAACTACTCGTTGCACTGTCACAACGCATGAAAGAGGCTTTACGTGAAGGTGATACGCTAGCCCGTATTGGGGGCGATGAATTCATCGCTGTAATGGTTGATTTAGAAAAGATCGAAGATAGTGAGCCCGTATTAAAACGACTGCTAAAGACGGCTGCTGCCCCAGTTGTCGTGGGAGACACCGCATTGAAAGTGTCAGTAAGCATTGGTGTCACCCTTTTCCCACAAGACGGTGTAGATGGCGACCAACTCATGCGTCATGCTGACCAAGCCATGTATACCGCTAAGCAAGCTGGTAAGAACCGTTATCACCTGTTTGATACGACACTGCATAAAGAGATAGCGTTTCGGCTGGAAAGTATAGGCGATATTCGGTCAGCCCTGACCAGAAGTGAGTTTGTGTTGCACTATCAGCCTAAGGTGAATATGAATACTGGCGAAGTGATAGGCGTAGAAGCATTAATCCGCTGGCAACACCCTGACCGTGGTTTGATACCGCCTTCAGACTTCTTACCGGTGATAGAAGGTCATGCCATTAGCCTAGAACTGGGTGAATGGGTCATAGAGACAGCGTTGGGCCAAATAAGCCAATGGCAAAGCATGGGAATAAGTCTACCAACGAGTGTCAACATTAGTGTCCATCAGCTACAACAATCTAACTTCGAACATCGTTTGGCAGCATTGTTGTCAGCCCATCCTGACGTTAACCCACACTATTTCGAATTGGAAATACTTGAAACTTGGGCATTAAATAATGTGAGCCAAGTGTCAGCCACCATGGATGCTTGTTGTGAGCTAGGTGTAAGCTTTGCCTTAGATGACTTTGGTACGGGGTATTCATCGCTCACCTATCTCAGACGCCTACCAGCGCACTTGATTAAAATCGACCAGAGTTTCGTGCGTGACATGTTAGAAGATGCCGATGATTTAGCGATTGTTGAAGGCGTAGTTGGTTTAGCTAAATTATTCCAGCGTGGAGTGATTGCTGAGGGTGTAGAAACGGTCACTCATGGGAAAGCACTATTGGACCTAGATTGTGACTTGGCCCAGGGTAATGGTATTGCTCGCCCGATGCCTGCCGATGATATTCCCGAATGGTTATCTAGCTGGGAATCTGATGACTTTTGGCAAGGCACAAAATCTCATCGGGGCTAACTGAATGGGATGTTAAGCGTGCTCTCGCTTTGTGGCATGTTGGATATAACGGCAATGGGTATTCACCTATCAATTAAAAATTCTCAGGCGAATGTCCGCTATTCAATATTATTGATACTATTTGGATAGGCCCGTGCGCTGACTTCTCCGTTAACTTTGCGCTGGTTTAATACGAATAGAAACCAACAGCACCGATATTACCAGTGCAACACCTAACCATTGTAAGCTATTCAAATGTTCGTGGAGAATGAACACTGCCAATAATATAGAGACGACTGGTTCGAGGTTCAATATAAAAGCTGCAGCAGCCGCAGGGAGCCTAGCCAATGCCTGAAACTGGCACAATATTGCGACCATATAAAATAATGTCGCGGTGGATAGGGCGATTAATCCCGTAGTCGTTTTGGGTAATGAAAACTGCGTATAGGCGATGGGAATAATAATGATGAGGCCAATCAAGCTCACCCAGTAAGTCATCAGAAAAGGATTGACGAGCGGTGCGACAGCAGCCCCTTTTATAAAGGTTATCGCTGTACCGATACTGGCCAATCCAGCAAAGACTAAACCCATTGCACTCAGCCTAATTTCACCGCTAGATAACGCCAGATATAAACCGATAAAGGCCAACGTAAATATCGATAAAAGTTGAATCGACGGCTTGAGCTGTTTTCGAAGCATGGCATAAATCAACACCAGCATCGGGTAGACGTACAAGATCAATACCGCCAGGCTAACCGAAATTGACTCGACTGAAAGTAGATAAAGTATCATCGCGACTGACCAGACAACGCCGACCAGCACTAGGGTAGGTATGAGTCGGCGGTCAACTTTAAACGAATCACGGCGGATAAGAATCAGTAGGCCGAATACCAATGTGGAAATCGCAAACCGAGCCAACATCACGGTTAACGCGTTACCGCCATCGCTATAAATGATTTTTGCCTGAGTGGTGATGGCACCCAGACCAATGGCGGCTGCAAGTGCAAAGAAAACGCCCGTACTTGCCTTGTTTCTTATATCCATGGTCGATCCGTATTAAAGTCAACGCACTATATAGTCAGGTGGCATTGCTTGCCAACTATGACAGAACTCCTGAACGTATTTGTGGAAGCCGAGTCTGACCACTTATTTGTTAAACATTAGCCTCGTGAATCGCCATAGAATCTTACAGTTAAGTTGGCCTCGGAAAATCCTATATGGCTTGATGTTATATGGTCTTTTGACTGTGTCGTTCGGGGCTGTTTTTGATGCCTCGAACTCAACCTTAAAATCTGCCCCTCTACCAGATCAATTCGACGCACCAGTGGTTCAGATTTATGCGGCTAGAACCTGGGGCAAAAAGGGCATGCTTGCGGTTCACACCTGGATAGTAACAAAGCGCCGTGGTGCGAATAGTTACAACCGACATGAGATTGTCGGATGGCAACTACGGTGGTCGTCAAGCGCATTACGCTCGAGTCGTTGGCGTGCTTATGACCAGGCAAACTGGTTTGGCAACGAAGCCACATTGTTGGTCGATCACCGGGGGGAGGGCGTCGAAGCTATGATTGATAAAATTGACAGCGCTATCATTAACTACCCATATAAAGACCAGTACCAGTTATGGCCCGGACCCAATAGCAATACCTTCATCGCTTATCTGGGTTTGGCAGTACCGGAACTGTCTCTCGATTTACCCTCTACTGCAGTAGGAAAAGATTACCGACCTGTTCGCAATCTGTTAGGTCGATCCGCCAGTGGAACAGGCTTCCAGATTTCTCTACTGGGGTTAGCCAGCCTTTCTATTGGCTATGAAGAAGGTATCGAAGCCAGCATATTGGGCATCAACTTCGAATGGGATGTATTTGACGGAGCAATAGAATTACCGGGGATAGGCCGAGTCGGCAACCGCCCTTAATGCCAGCTCTAAAAATGCACTTTTCCGCGATTGCCATCGTGGCCTCGTGGCCACTTGCCAGCCGACTATTGATTCGATATTGTTGATTCAATCCAACGGAACTTTCGACGAGAAACCAAATGAGTAATATGCAAGTGCCATCTGCGATAGTGAGCATCGAATGGCTACAGGAAAATATTAACCACCCAGACCTGATCATCTTTGATGCCAGCTGGCACATGCCAGCCAGTGGTCGCAATGGAAATTTGGAATGGCAGGCTGAGCGTATTAAAAATGCGCGTTTTTTTGATTTTGATCAATCCATCTGTGCTGACACTTCCGTTCACAAAGAGGCTCTTCCACATATGATGCCGGACGAGCGTCACTTCACCAAATCGCTGCAAGCACTGGGTTTAAACCAGGCTAGTGCCGTTGTCATTTACGATAGCCTTGGACTATTCTCCAGTCCTCGTGCCTGGTGGATGTTGAAGGCCATGGGGCTTGACAATTGTGCTGTCTTGAGCGGTGGCTTGCCAGCCTGGAAAAGTGCCGGTCTTGAAACCGACAAAACGGCTGGCCAACCAGCAGGCAATGAAGAATACAAAAAGGGAGATTTCGTAGCACAAGAGATTATTGGCAGTTTCTGCGATGCAAATAAAGTGCTCGAGGCAATTAACGATAATACCGTTTCAATTCTTGATGCCAGGCCAGCGCCACGATTCAATGGCGAAGCAGAAGAACCCCGCGCAGGTTTACGAAAGGGGCATATGCCCAATGCCAAAAACCTGCCTTTCCCTAACCTGATCGAAAACGGCAATCTAAAGCCGATTTCCGAATTAAAACTAATATTCGAACAACTGGTGTCAGCCGACAACAGCATTGTCTGTAGCTGTGGCTCCGGTGTGACAGCCTGTGTCATCGCATTAGCCGCAACCGTCGCTGGCTATGACGATGTCGCCGTCTATGATGGATCATGGAGTGAGTGGGGGCTACCAGGCGACCTGCCAGTAGTAACCGATAAATGAAGGTAATGAGCAAAGAATCCCCTCAGCAAAGACTGTGTGATCTCAAAGGATTTGGCCCTAAAAGTGAAGAGATTCTGGCGGTAGTCGATATAAACTCAGTCGAAGACTTCATGAATGTCGACCCTTATCAATTGTACGCTAGGCTGAAAAAAGAGGTGAAAGGCACGGGCCTCAATTCTATATATGCGATCCTGGGTGCCAGAGAGAACCGACATTGGCTGGATGTCAAGAAAACCAGTAAAACTGAAATTTTGTTCAAATTGGATGATTTGGGCCTGGCACCTAAGTAGTTTGCGCCGCAATCGCGGAAAAAGCGCATTTTTAGAGATACCCTAACGTATATTCCGAACAACTATCACACCATGTCGAAGGTACTTAGGTATGCTATTGACAAATAATTCGCGGCCTACGCCGTTACTTCGATCGTGGTGATTTTATAAAATCGGCAATTCAAATCCAAATTTGACTTTGTCTAGAACCACCATCGTTTTGAAGTTTTTTATATTGGGGTTTTCCCAGAAAAAGTCCTGCGTAAAAGACTCGTAATCTGTGAGCGATTTAGACGCTACGAGCAATACAAAGTCCGCTTCTCCAGTAGTATAAAACCCACTAATGATTCTGGCATTTTGCTCGATGGCTTTTTTAAAGTTATGCACGATGTCACGACGGTCTCTTTCCAGATTAACAAATACCAGCGAAAATATTTCGAGGCCGACTGAATCTGGATCAACGATAGAAACATCTTTAGTTATCACACCCATTTTTCGTAGCTTATTGACTCTTCGTTTGGCTGCTGTCGCGGATAATCCGACTTCTGATCCTAGCTGTTCGGTACTGGTGAGCGCATTTTTTTGAAGTAATGCCAGCAGTAGTTTATCCGTATGATCAATGCTTTTATCGTCGTGAATTTTCATATATTCGCAGTATATCGGTAGATATATCCAGTATAGCGCCGGATTAGTGCGTCTTCTAGCTTTATAATTTGGCGTACATTACACTCAGTTTTGTACAGATGCCAGATCGTCGGCCCTCACTAGGTTTACAGTTACCTGATCTGTTCAAACGTTGTCAGAATCACAGTTTGTTAGACCACCATTTATTAGAACCAAACTAGTTTAGTACTAGAGGACACTTAAAATGACGACCTTAGAAAATACCGCTAGCTCAACCACCGACATAGCGGCCTTATCCGATATGGACCGCGCAGCAACCCTGCATCCATTTACGCCAGTTCGCGCTTTTGAAGAAAACGAAATGGGTGACCCAAGAATCATCGAAACCGGTAGCGGTATTCGAATTACCGATGCTAAAGGTGTCACTTCTATCGATGGATTTGCTGGCCTATATTGCGTCAATATTGGTTATGGTCGACAGGAAGTCGCGGAGGCTATTGCTGATCAGGCGCGTAAGCTCGCTTATTATCACTCCTACGCAGCCCACACGACCGAAGCTCTGGCACGCCTATCTGGTCGACTGATCGATATGGCCCCAGGCAATATGTCGAAAGTGTTTTATGGTTTGTCCGGTTCAGATGCCAATGAAACCCAAGCTAAGCTGGTGTGGCATTACCATAACCTAATTGGTCAGCCGAAAAAGAAAAAAATCATCGCTCGTGAACGTGGTTATCATGGATGCTCTGTCGTATCTGGCTCGATGACAGGCATGAATTTTTATCACGCTCACATGGACTTACCTGTCAGTAATATATTGCATACGGGCGCGCCACATCATTATTGGGG
>JBLHID010000123.1:0-8469 GCA_047615545.1 Polaribacter sp. | reverse complement strand
TATCACATGTCGTCCCCTTTGACAGCCTTTAATAGTTGCTCTCGTCTTAGCCCACATATTACTTTTGGTACTCTGTCCTTAAGAGAAATCGTTCAAAAGTTAAGGAAACATGTTAAAAAACCTGAGTTGAATACAACTTGGAAAAAGTCCTTACGCTCTTTCGATAGCCGCTTACATTGGCATTGTCATTTCATGCAAAAACTTGAAACAGAAGCATTGTTTGAAACGCATAATATGTTACAAATCTTTAACGGTTTAAGGGAAGATGAATTCAATGAAGATTATTTTGAAGCTTGGAAAACAGGCAATACAGGTTATCCCTTCATCGATGCTTGTATGCGTTGTTTGCGTCATACCGGCTGGTTGAATTTTAGAATGCGGGCGATGCTAGTGTCTTTTTCATCTTATCAATTATGGTTACATTGGAAACGACCCGCTTGGCATTTAGCACAGTGTTTTGCTGATTATGAACCTGGAATACATTACAGCCAGATACAAATGCAGTCGGGTACAACGGGTATCAATACAATGCGGATTTATAACCCCGTAAAACAATCCCAAGATCAAGACCCAGAAGGTATCTTTATTAAACGCTGGGTACCGGAGCTATCTCAATACTTCGATAATTTCATACATGAACCGTGGACAATGCCTTTAGATACCCAACAGCAAAGCGGCTGTGTGATTGGTGAAGGTTATGCCGAACCCATTGTTGATCATATATTGGCTTTACGTGAAGCCCGTGCTCGATTTACTGATTTCAAAAAACGACACCCCGATTTTTATGAACAAGCCACGGCCCTTAATACTAAGCATGGCAGCAGACGTAAACGTAGGGCTAAGAAAACAAAAGTAAAAGCTGTAATTGAAACAAACCAGCTCTCTTTATTTTAAGTAATCTATTTATTACAGAACATGGCCCATAAGAAAATACATCTAGATAAAAAAATATGCCTTGTTTGCGACAAACCCTTCTCATGGCGTAAGAAATGGCAAGATTGTTGGGACGAAGTTAAATATTGTTCTGAACGTTGTCGGCGGAATAAACAAAGTAATAGAAATCAGGATACTCACAATGCGTAGACTTAACCTTGTCTTAGGGGATCTTCTTGATCGTCATTCTCTACTTTTTAGGGATATAACTTGTAATTATTGTGTCCTTGAAGCTGTCATATCAAACAATTGTCCAGGGGGAAATCAAGTTGACTGAATTTAACGTCGAACCATTACATGCAGAATTTGGCGCGCGCTTAAGCGGCTTGGATTTATCTGTTGATTTATCGGAACTGCAATTGAGCGAAATCCATGATGCTATCGATACCTATTCGTTTTTGTGTTTTCCAGATCAAGCTATATCAGATGATAATCAATTAGCCCTGACGCGGCGTCTAGGTGTAGCAGAGGCCGAACACGTAACCTTTGGAAAAACAGGCAGGACAACTTATTTCGGCAGTGTTGGCAATATAGACGATGCAGGCATTCAACAGGGAAATCAGCACCGTGATACGCGTTATCAATCTGGCAACCACCTCTGGCATTCTGATTCTTCTTTTCGGCATCAACCAAGTTATGTATCAATTATGTATCCGTATGAAGTGCCTGGGGAAGGCGGCGCGACCGAGTTTGTCAGTCAACGTGCGGCTTACCAACGGTTAGGCAACGCCGAGAAAAGTGCCTACCAAGAAATGGCGGTGATCCACGATTACGTTTTTTCACGCACCCAGACTGCTCCGGTGGACTTCTGCCACGCGGCTTCGCTGCCACCAGTAAAGCATCCGTTGGTTCGCACAAACCCTGCAAACCAGCTAAAGAATCTTTACATCGGTTCACATGCCCGCTCCATCGTCGGCCTTGATGGAATCGAAAGCCGACGCGTGATCGATCAATTATTGATAGATACAACTCGACCGCAAGATATTCTCTCGCATATCTGGCGGGTTGGTGAGGTTGTGATATGGGATAATCGATGTGTATTGCATCGTGGTACAGGCTACGATGCCGACCGCTGGCGTCGCCATATGCGTCAGACTAGAGTTGTCGGGGAGCACAAAGGGATTTTGTGATTAATCCCAGTACAAAAGCTCCCTGATCGGATGTTTTTCGCCAGAAGTTCGAACAGAAACTGAGATGTAATATTGAATAGGTGAAACGCGACAAGCCTAAATTGGAGAGTGAATAGCGGTGCTCATTTGCTTCATACAAAGCGCCGTTGTCGGAATCACAGTACATTGCTATTGGTCGTATTGCTTTGTTTTATTGTGAACATAAAAAAGGCGCTGCAAATGCAGCGCCCCTTCTCTATCACTTACTTTAAGTATTAAGCTAAATCAAACCGATCAAGATTCATCACTTTAGTCCATGCGGCTACAAAGTCATTTACAAACTGATCGTTTGCATCGTCAGCTGCATACACTTCTGTCAGCGAGCGAAGGATTGAGTTTGAACCGAAAACCAGATCGACACGGGTACCGCGCCATTTCACTTCGCCTGATGTACGATCACGACCTTCAAAAATTTCCTGAGATTTATCAGTCGCTTTCCACTCAATACCGATATCAAGAACATTCTTAAAGAAGTCATTACTCAGCGTGCCTGGCTTGTCAGTGAAGACACCATGCTTAGAACCATCGGCGTTAACATTCAAGCTGCGAAGGCCGCCGACTAAAACGGTCATCTCTGGTGCAGTCAACGTCAGTAACTGTGCTTTATCCACTAACAGAGATTCGGTTGAACGCGGGTCTTTGGTGTTTTTAACATTACGGAAGCCATCAAATTTAGGCTCTAGCACGTCAAATGATTCCGCATCGGTTTGTGTTTGCGACGCATCACCTCGTCCTGATGTAAATGGCACCTTGACGCCACTGGCTTGTTCAATCGCGGCACTACCACCCAGCACAATGAGATCGGCTAACGACACATTGCCGCTAAAGTCACGTTGAATACCTTCCAGTGTTGTTAACACACTAGCCAGTTGATCAGGATTGTTTGCTTCCCAATCTTTCTGAGGTGCTAAGCGAATACGAGCACCATTAGCACCACCACGTTTGTCTGAACCGCGGAAGGTAGAAGCCGATGCCCAGGCAGTTGAGATTAGCGCTTGCGCAGATAAGCCTGAACTTAAAAGCATGCCTTTGAGGGTTTTAATATCTGACTCACTCAGAGTAGTACCTGCGGGCACTGGGTCTTGCCAGATAAGCTCTTCGGAGGCGACTTCTTCACCCAGATAGCGAGCAATAGGACCCATATCACGATGCGTTAGTTTATACCATGCTCTTGCATAGGCGTCGGCGAACTCGTCAGCATTTTCGTGGAAGTGCTTTGAGATCTTCGCATATTCTGGGTCGAGTTTAAGCGCCATGTCTGCTGTGGTCATCATCAATGGCTCTGTGCGTGACGCATCGTGAGCCGCTTTTGGCTGGTCAGCATTAGACCCAGCTGTTGGTGTCCACTGTACGTGGCCTGCTGCACTGGTTGTTTTCTCCCAGTCGTAGCCAAGTAGCACATCAAAATAGCCCATGTCCCACTGGGTTGGATTGACCGTCCAGGCACCTTCAAAGCCAGCAGTGGTTGTATCGCCACCGTTACCTGTGCCATGTGAGTTGATCCACCCTAGACCCATTTGGTCGATAGGCGCGCCTTCTGGTTCAACACCTACTTTGTCCTCTGGTCCTGCGCCGTGGCCTTTACCAAAGGTGTGTCCACCGGCGACTAAAGCTACCGTTTCATAGTCATTCATTGCCATGCGAGAAAACGTATCACGTATATCAAAGGCTGACTTGAGTGGATCAGGCACACCGTTTGGCCCTTCTGGATTCACATAAATTAAGCCCATTTGTACCGCACCCAATGGCGTCGCTAATTCTCGCTCACCGCTGTAGCGCTTATCATCTAGCCATTCAGTTTCAGGACCCCAATAAATATCTTCTTCAGGTTCCCAAACATCAGCACGCCCGCCACCAAAACCAAAGGTTTTAAAGCCCATAGATTCCATCGCAACATTGCCAGTAAGAATCATCAGGTCAGCCCACGAAATTTGACGGCCATATTTTTGCTTAATAGGCCACAATAGGCGCCGAGCTTTATCTAGGTTGCCATTGTCTGGCCAGCTATTAAGGGGCGCAAAACGTTGTGAGCCGGTTGAAGCGCCACCGCGACCATCATAGGTTCGATAAGTACCCGAACTATGCCAGGCCATACGAACGAAAAGACCACCGTAGTGACCATAGTCTGCTGGCCACCAATCTTGAGAGCTAGTCATTAACACAGTCAGGTCTTTTTTAAGGGCTTTCAGGTCCAGTTTTTTGAACTGTGCGGCATAATCAAATGCATCCCCCATTGGATTAACCAATGGCGAATTCTGATTTAGAATTTTAAGGTTCAGCTGCTCAGGCCACCAATGCTGATTGGCCGAGCTACCCGTCGCTTGACTGGTATTATGCATAACAGGGCACTTGCCGATATCGAGTGATTCACTCATAACTAATTTCTCCCATATCTATTTAGTCAATAATTAAAAAAGTACTTACTTACACTAATAACATTAGCATCTGCTGGTCATGGCCTCCAATTAATTAAATAAATTTTTACAATAGCTATTTGCTATCATATTTTCATAGGTGATTCGTATTGATATCGTCTATAAGTAATAATTATTGAAGAACAGGCAAGACCGAATAGCACTTACTTAAGGAGAAAAACGCTTGCAAAAAACGCTTTTGTATTTCAGGTATATACAAAAATTGAATCATGATCGACACCCTACACTGGGTCCCGGATCAAGCCGGGGGATGACAATAGATATCGCTTTAAGTAACTGCGATGCGGCCAAATGCCGAACTTAGACTGGGAAGTATGAATGCGTGCATTTGTCTTAGGCAATGACAATAAACTAGTGTATACAGCGCACACAAAATGATGACGTCTTCCGTTAACCCGTTCGATATTTGTAACCATTCCCATAATAGACCCTTTGCCCCAATTTAGAGACAGTTCCATGTTGCAAGCTATCACCCTGATGTTCAGTTTATTTCTCAGCATCTGCATTCTGGCATTTAGTAATGGTGCTGCTGGCACTTTGTTGGCCCTTCGAATCACTGAGGCGGGTTTCTCCTCACTATCGGTTGGCTTGATTTCTTCTGGCTATTTTTTTGGCATGATTGTGGGGCCGTTTTACGTCCAGCGACTGGTGACTCACATTGGCTATATTCGAGCCTTTTCAGCTTTTGGCTCGACGTTATCGGCTGCACTGCTGTTACACCCATTTTTCATCGACCCTTGGTTTTGGACATTTTTGCGGATTATCGAAGGCGTGTGCATGGTCGGCATGTATATTTGTGCTGAAAGCTGGATAAACGAAAAGTCCACCAATGAAATCAGAGGGCGCGTATTTTCCTTGTACGCATTGCTAGTAATGGCGATGGTGTCACTGGGGCAGTTAATTTTGAATGTGCCGGATAGCACGGGCGTATCGATATTTGTATTACTGTCTGTTTTGGCCTCGATTGCTATCGTACCCATTGCCATCACCAAGGTTGATGCACCACCGCCACCCACCTTGTCATCACTCAATCTTGTTGAGTTATATAATATATCGCCACTCGCCATGATCGCGGCTATCTCGACTGGTGCACTGCAAGGTGCCGCTTATGGACTTGGGCCAGTTTACGCCAGTTCCATCGGGCTTGATGTTGAAGCTGTTACCTGGTTCATGTTTATGCTACTCGGTGGCGCCGTCATCGGCATGTGGCCACTGGGCAAATTGTCAGACACCATTGACCGACGTTTCACATTGTTGATTGCGCTAACGATTGTTATAGCTTCTAGTTTAGGGCTAGCCGCATTTCAGCCGACTGGTTGGGTACTGAGTGTATTCGCGTTAATTTTTGGTGCTTCTGCATGGCCGTTGTATACGATTTTATCGGCTCACTTAAACGACCATGCAACCACCGAGCAAAGAGTGAGTGCCAATGCTGGCCTGTTAGTGATGTATGGCATCGGCGCAGCCGCTGGCCCCTTACTGGCAGCAGGTACTAACACTATCTTGGATAGTCCCTCAGGGTTATTTGTATTTACCGCGTTCATCGCAGCGCTGACCGTCGCTTCTACACTTTGGCGAATGGTTGCACGTGAAAGCATAGCGGTCGAAGACCAAGGTACGCATACTATTGTCCCGCGCACCTCTCCTATGGTTGCCGAAATAGTGGCCGAGATGGAGGAAGAAGAGGAGGAGGAGGAAGAATAAGACCGATCGTATTGAGCCGGGCTAACCTACGTGACAGTGCCAAAGTTGTGGTTCAGTCGTAGGTTGCTCGGTCATATGGCTTAATACTCTGCCCTATCCAACTCGTTCTAGCATTTTGTAGTACCACATGCCGAGGGCTAGCATTTGCTGCACCGCCCAGTCATTGGCGGGTATTCGGATTTGTTTAAAGTTGGAAAAGATATCAAATGAATCGGTAGCGCCATCAATTGCATTCGCCATAATTTCTCCAACAAAATGCGTAGTCGCTATACCATGTCCAGAATAGCCCTGCGCGTAATAGACATTTTGCGACAGCTTGCCTAACTGCGGAATTCGGTTAATAACGATCCCCGCTTTACCTGTCCATTCAAATTCAATGTCGACTCCCTTTAAACGAGGAAAGGTTTTTTCAATGGCTGGCCGAAGTTCCTCTGCTACCCGTTTAGAATCACGACCCGAGTAATTTGTACCGCCGCCAAACATCAATCTTTTATCTGCTGTGAGCCGATAGTAATCGAGCACGAACCGACAATCATATACCGCTAGATCGTGTGGATTAATTTTACTAGCGACTTCGTCACCCAAAGGCACCGTTACAAGGTTGCCGAGCGATGCCGGAAACAACATGCCTTTGAGCGGTTTACCGCCAAGACGATGATACGCATTACCGGCCAGTAACACCGTGTTGGCGATAACACTGCCCTGCTTTGTCACGACTTTGGTTTGGGCACCATCGACGATATCAAGCACTTCGGTGTGTTCATAAATCTGAGCGCCTAGGCTTTCAGCCGCCCTCGCCTCACCAATACATAAATTCAAAGAATGTACATGCATATTACGTTGGTTAAGTAGGCCACCATGATATATATCCGTTTCCAGAATATCGGGGATTTCATCCGCAGACATCAGCCGAACTTCATCACCCATGCCTCTCGCCACTGCCTCGTCATAACTCGCTTGCAACTCCTTCATATGGCTGGGTTTATAAGCGGCATGTAAATGGCCGAATTTTAAATCACATTGAATGCCGTATTTTTCGACTCGATTTTTGATGATATCGTGACCGCGCCAGCGTAAGCCCCAAACAAAATCCTCGGCTTGCGTTCCAATTTTACGTTTGAGTTGACGAATCATGGCTTGATCACCCGAAAGGCTACCGGTAATCTGCCCACCATTACGACCCGTTGCACCCCAGCCTATTTTGTTGGCTTCGAGTAGCGCCACTTTATAACCTTTTTCGGCAAGCTCTATCGCAGATGCAACGCCAGTAAACCCACCACCAACAATCACCACGTCAACCTGAATATTACCTTCGAGTGGAGAGTAATTAGTCTCATTGTTAACCGTTGCGGTGTAGTAAGAACGGCAGCGTGGCTCAGACTGCCCTGATGCGTGAGAATTATTTTGCATGGGATTACGACCAAAGAAAATGTGGCACTCGAAGGTGAGTGATATGCGGAACATTAACAAAGGAGCGATGTGGCGACAAGACATACTAAAATTAACTCCGCATTAGTAACGCCAATCAACGGATGCCTTTTTAATACCTCTAGACTCTCAACCTAGTAATTGCCTACCATTGGCTTTTAGTCTGAAAATAAGATTTCATTATTGACAACTATTCCAATTTGGACAAATATCAACTGAACACCCATTCAAATGTTAGAGCCTAGTTATGTTGTCTGTCTATAGCGAAAAACACGAACTACGAAACCCAAAAACAGAACTTTATGGCGGAGAACTGGTTACTCCATTTGAGTGCCCAATACGGGCAGAATATATTTTGGAGCGTTTGAAGTCTGAAAAAATTGGCAACATTATCAAGCCGAAAGAGTTTGGCCTAGTCCCTATAACCCGAATCCACGATGCAGGCTTTCTTACATTTCTAGAGCAATGCTGGGGTGACTGGGTTGCCAGTGGCTATAAAGGTGAGGCTATCCCTACTGTTTGGCCTTCGAGAGCTATGCCTCGAAAACGAATCCCTAATCATGTTGAAGGCCAAATGGGCTATTACGCATTAGCGGGTGAAACATCGATATCCAACGGCACCTGGGAAGCCGCACGAGCGAGTGCAAATGTTGCTTTGACCGCACAGGACGCTATTAGAAATGGTGCTAAAGAGGCTTTTGCTCTTTGTCGCCCGCCAGGCCACCACGCCTCTAGTGACATGTATGGGGGATATTGTTTTATCAATAATGCCGCCGTGGCAGCTCAGGCATTTATCGACC